>NZ_JFBD01000015.1 GCF_000709085.1 Virgibacillus alimentarius
ATGATCTCCGGTTGATTTTCATGATCTCCGGTTGATTTTCATGATCTCCGGTTGATTTTCATGAAAAAACGAGTGCCAGTGGCACTCGATTTTTTCATTTCATTTATTAGATTTTTCTTGCTACAAACTGTTCTATTAACTTATGATCCAACTCTTAATCGAACATTAATGGAATAATCCGGTTTCTTGCGATTTTTTCATTAATTTATTTGTGTGCTTATTAACAGGTTGTTTGAAGAATACACCAAATAAAATAAATCCAATACCAACCAACGATAGGAATATAATGTCACGAGTTGCACGACTCCAAACAATACCACCTACAGCTTCACGCATTAAATCTACAGCATAAGTAAACGGTAGAAAAGGATTAATTGCCTGGAAGAACTCTGGCAGCAGAACGACTGGATAAGTTCCACCCGATCCTGCAATTTGCAACACTAGAAGAACAATTGCCATTGCTTTACCAACATCACCAAATACAGAAACAACTGTATAAACAATAGCCATAAACACAAAGCTGGTCAATAAGCCGAATATTACAAACCAAACCGGAGCTCTTACTTCAACACCAATTAAAAATAAATCACCTAAGGTTACAATCAATGTTTGCAGGAGTCCAACCGTAAAAAATGTAAGAAACTTCCCTAAATACATTTGCTTACCTGTGTAAAGTTCTGGTTCTTTAAGATCGGTAGCTAATAATGAAATTAATAATAACGCTCCTACCCAAATTGATAACACTGTGTAGAACGGGGTCATACCAGTTCCATAGTTATCGATTGGGAATAATTTATTTTCATGGAGTTCAACTGGTTCTGCAAAAAAACCGCGCTCTGCTTCCGGATCATTTTTCAGGAGATTAATAATCTCATTGATATCTGTTTCATCTTGCAATTCTCTAATCCGATCTGCTAATTCATTCACTTTATCATTCACATATGGATATTCGTTAAGCACCGATTCAAGTGAATCTTTACCCTCACCCAGATTATCATCTGTGCTTGATAGAATTTTACTTACTTCAGGAATTAGCTCTTGGACTTCTACCAAGATATTTCTAGCATCAGAAAGTGTTGATTTTGCGTTTGAAATTTCATTTAATACGGTTGGCTCGATATTTTCTTTATATTCTTTAACAAAATTGTCGATTCTGTTAGAAGTATTTGCGGTTATTTCTTGTAAATCGGCAAGCATGCTGTCTACTTCTTTTTTTGTATCCGTTAAAAAATCATCCACTTTACCAACGTTCTCTTGTATTTCATTCAAATCTTTTTTAATTGTAGCCAGTTTATCTAATGTTTCATCAATCTTTTGGTTCTGCTTCTCTTGAGACTGCTGCAGCTGATCATTAATTTGCTGGTTTATTTCTTTTTTATTTACCGAACCTTGGTCAGGACCCGAATTTCCATCTGGTGAACCACCTGTTTCCTTTTCTTCTTGATCATTTTCCTCTCCGTCTTGGCTTTCTTCTCCCTCTTGTTTCCCTCCTTGTTCGTTTTGTGGAATTTCCACTTCAATTTGTTTATTATTATGTTCTTTTAACTGATTAAGTGCCTGTTCAACTGTTTCGATTCTTTCTGTAGCTTCATTGATTTTTTCATTCATACCATTTTTTAGTTTATCTCCTAAACTAAAATCAATTTCAGCATTTTGAGCTTTTGTAATGAAATCATTAGCCTCCGATGCAATATTTTGCACCTTTTCCAAGTCTTCCTGTATCTGTGGGGCCATTTTATTTAATCTGTTTTCGGCCTCCTTCAGAAACTTATTTGTTTCATCAATAGTCGCTAAACCATCATTTGTTACACCCTCTGCATCAGGTACTAACCCTTGGGCTTTATCGATAACCCCTTGTGCATCATTTGCATCTGACAATGAATCATCAAGTAACTTTTTAATTTCAGGAAGCTTCTCTTCCACTTCAAAAACATAGTTTTGAAATTTTTCTATATCAGGAAGATCTTCTTCAATTTCAATACCAATTTTATTAAATATATCAAAAATGACGCCATTGACTGTTGATATAAATTCACTACTTATTTTATCAACGAGAACACTTGCCCCTTTTTGTGTAATTTTAGGAGCGATAGCGTTAATCTTCTCATTGACATAATACTCTATTTTCGCTTTTTTTGGATTGTCTTCAATAACTGTACCTAAGTTTTCGGAAAAATTCTCTGGAATAACGATGACCGCAAAGTAATCGCCGTATTCCACATTTTTCATCGCCTTATCACGATCAACAAATTTCCAATCCATATCATCATTGTTTTTAAGTGTGTCAACTAATTCATCTCCAACATGAATTTCTTCATCACGGACCGTTGCACCCTTATCTTCGTTTACAACACCTACTGGTATTTGATCTGTTTGTCCATATGGATCCCAGGAAGCTTTAATATTAAGCCAAGCGTAAAGTGAAGGCAGGATTATTAAACCGCCTATCAAAATAGCAGCTACCCAGTTCGTTCCAATATTTTTCATATCTGTTTTAAAAATATTCATGATGTTTTTCATAAATAACGTCCTTTTTATAAGATATTTTCTAAGAAAAATATGAATGAGCATTCATTTATCGATAAAATTTTATGTAAGATGTTATTATAGCAATTTTCCTTAATGATTTCCAATCAAATTATTCTCTGCAGTTCATAAAGGCCCATTTTTAATTATTTTCATTCCCAAAATCCCTTTTTATACATAGATTAACATAACAAGGAGGGATAGTGGATGAGTGAAAAGCACAAGCATGAACATAAGAACATAGGCGGAGGATTTTCGTTTATCGTTGTGTTGTTTATTCTTTTAATCATCGTAGGAGCTGGTGGATATAATATTGGCGGCTATGGTGCTGGTGGCTATGGTGGATGCTGTGGATATGGAGGCTATTAATTAAGCCTCCATCATTTATTTTATGCAAACATCCCAGTTTTATATGAATGTAATTAAAACAGGTCTTCCATCTTCCATAACATTCATATTAAATAACTATAAGAGGTACAATCAACATATAATGAAGCATTATTTAGATTTAATCACAAATCTCTGTCCTTATATTATAGGGCAGAGAAATTTTTATTATAAAAAACTTATGATGATCTGCGCTCTGAAGTTTGTTGAATATTGATTTTCCAATTAGCCCCTGTTCCAATTTGATATGCCTTTGCAAATGAACCTTGGTTAATTGCAACCGCTATTTTATCAACCGAATTGACATATAATAAAGGTTCGCCCAAATGACTGTCAGCGAAGGAATGACCAAATATCATACGATGTTTGTATATTTGCTTATTATTATTTGTTATTATTACATCCAACTTATCGCCATATTGAATCCCTGCCTTCTTAAAAAGTGAGCGATCAATATTTGTCCATAGATTACCGAAGCGAACATCAAGAATATCGATAACTCCCGAAAGCATGTCTCTATCAAGACAGGCTTCTTGTTGATATAAAATGATAAGATCCTCCACGTTAATTTTCGGACCAACACCATCAAACGAAATAGCACCTGCTGCTAATCGCGCTCCTGTATACGCGTAAACATCACGCCCATGAAAAGTATAAGATTCACCTGATTTCGGTAATCGATTAACTGTTTCATCAATGATACGAACTTCTGAAATGCCAATATTTTTCTTAATATGTGTGAGTGTACCATTATCTGGTGTTACAATATATTGATTCTTCGATGTTTTAACAACAACACTTAACCGGTCAGAACCTACGCCCGGATCTACAACGGAAATGAACACGGTGTCTTCCGGCCAGTATGTGATCGTTTGATATAGTCGGTAAGATGCTTCCCAAATATTAAACTGAGGGATATGATGGGTCAAGTCAAAGATTCTTAATCCTGAATCTACAGAGATTGCTACGCCATACATTGCATTTACTGCACCATCACTTAGTCCAAAATCAGTTTGAATTACTAAATTATTCATATAATACCTCCATTATTAATGTTTGTAAAACAACTTATAATTATGATGAAAATTAAAAAACCACGTCTTATCGACAATTCGATAAGGACGTGGTTGGATTTACGTGGTACCACCTTACTTCACTGCATATCTATAATACAGCCTCCATCAAGTACGCAAGTCACAGACTATTGATACTGTGGTATGTGATAACGAGTACCAATTCTCGTCGCAACCTAATCATTTACGCGAAATTTTCAGTACGAAACTCAGAGGCCATTGTTCAGATTCGTATTTTTACTTCTTTTCAGCTACCGAAGCTCTCTGTATAAAATAAACTAAATCCTACTTTCCCTCTTCCATGTTTTTAGCAGATATTTTTAAATATTAAAGTTATTATACGAAACAAACAGTTATTTTGCAAGGATTGTTTTCGTCATAAATAATCTAAGAATTGTCTCCATGCTTCCACTTTCTCCTCAAATGATTTCGGGGATTACCGTAATACTCACGCTTTTTTAAGGACATTCCCCCAGGCATTGAACCGAGTATGATCACTTTTGGAGTCTTAGGAATGATAGGTGAAAACGAAATAAGTTTTTCAGACATAAACCGTTCTCTCCTCACAAATTAATGGTCATTTATTTATTATTTTCGTGTATAGCCAATTTGATCAGGATATACTATATTATATCCCCAGTAGAGAGGAAGTTAAAATTTGTATAAAGAAATATTACAAACAACAAAACATAGGGAGTTCCCCACCCCTAAGCTACCATGGGTAATGACACAAAAATGGGAGCATGTATTATTTATACATTGGCCCGTTCCAAAAAAAATACTTAGAGAACATGTACCTTCAATTCTTGACATAGATACATATGACGGAAAAGCGTGGATTGGTGTTCTTCCATTTGAGGTGAGCGATGTGCGTATTAGAGGACTTCCAAGAATTCCTTTTTACAATTCTTTACTGGAAGTGAATGTAAGAACTTATGTTAAATACAATGGAATTAGCGGAACTTACTTTTTTAGTTTAGATGCAAATAAATTGGCCATCGTACTGGGGGCGCGAATGTTAACCCTCCCATATAAAAACGCAGCCATTAAAATTAAAAAATCTTCGCATATTGAATTCTTATGTAAACGCAGGGAATTAAAAATAAACCCAGCTATTTTTCAAGCAAGCTATAAACCTTTAACTAAAAGTTATTCGAATGCCATTCCTGGAACATTAGCTCATTGGCTCATCGAAAGATACCGGTTATGGACAGTAAAAGGAAAAACATTATACCAAGGAGATATTCATCATAAGCCTTGGAGTCTAAGTCCCGTCACAGCGGAAATAAAAAGACACACATTAATTAATTTTTTGTCTGAATCCAGTTGCAGCTCTCCGCCTGTTGTCCATTACTCCTTAGCACAGCGTGCTCTTATTTGGCCGTTACGAAAAATAGGTAGCATCTGTACTTAATTCTATTCTTTTTTTTATCCATTCGCCTCTCGTAAACCGAAAAAAGCAGCTCACCTACCCCAAAGTATCCAGCGAGTGAAACTGCTTTATATAGCACTAGTTTCACTCGTAGTTTTTTGCTATCGAATGATTTTGCTCCACCGCTTTCATATTATCTTTAATATAAAAGGATAACAAAAGACCAATAATCACTAAAGCAGTAGACATATAAAAGGATATATTTACACCATGAATCAATTCACTCGGTTCAGCTGACTCACCATTATCTAATGCAGTATTAGTCATAACCGTAATTAATATAGCAGTACCAATAGATGCAGCTACCTGACGCATTGTATTATTCATAGCCGTACCATGAGGGATTAATCGATTAGGCAATTGATTTAGACCGGCTGTTGTTGCTGGCATCATAACCATTGATATCCCTAACATTCGAATTGCAAAGACAACGGTTAAATAGGCAAAGCTTGTCGTTTCAGTTAAGTTTGTAAACATTAAAGTAGTAACCGTTATAATCGACAATCCAATAATTGTTAACCATCTAGCCCCTACTTTATCGAATATTCTTCCGTTAATGGGAGACATAAATCCCATTACCAGCGCACCTGGAAGAATCATTAGACCAGATTCAAAAGCTGTAAAACCTGCCATGTTTTGCATATAAATAGGTAATATTGTTTCAGCACCAATTAATGATACAAAGGCGATCATCGTAATAACAGTCGTTATTGCAAAGACTTTATTTTGAAAGACACGAAACTCTAGAATCGGCTGCTTTAATTTAAACTGCCGTAGTATAAATACAGTAAGTGAAATTGCCCCAATAGCTAATGATAAGATAACAAACGAGTTGGACCAACCGTAATTTCCCGCACTGCTAAAACCATACAATAGACCGCCAAATCCAAAAGTAGATAGCACAATAGATAAAATATCTATTTTGGGAGATGTTGGTGTTGTTACGTTTTTCATTACAAAATAGGCAATAATGATATCGATAACAACTAATGGTAATACCACATAAAATAAAGCTTTCCAATGGTAATGTTCGATTAACCATCCGGAAAGGGAAGGACCAATTGCCGGTGCGAAAGCAATAACTAAGCCAATCGTTCCCATTGCAGATCCGCGTTTTTCAATAGGATATAGTAATAGTATCACGGTCATCATTAAAGGCAGTACAATTCCAGCCCCAGCAGCCTGAATCACTCTACCAACCATCAATAATGGAAAATTTGGAGCGACGAGGCAAAACATTGTCCCTAAGGCGAATATCATCATCGAGGTTAAATAGAGCCCTCGAGTAGTAAAGGTTTCTACCAAAAAGGCAGTAATCGGAATCATTATTCCATTCACGAGCATAAAAATAGTTGTTAACCATTGAGCAGTATTTTCAGTAAGATTGTATTCACCCATTATCGGAGGAATTGCCGTAACTAGCAATGTTTGATTTAATATGCTTAGAAATGCACCAGCTAATATTACAGCAACGATCGAAATTTTCTGAACGGGCTGTACGTTTTCTGCTTTATTATGGTTCATTACTTCAGCTCCTTATCCATTGCGTTGCTGCTCATAGCAGTCGAAATAAGCAGGTTTTATTAATTATATCTTTTAAATAAGTAATAATGAAAGGATTGCTACTACTGTATATTTCTTCAAACTTATCATTTACAACTCCTCTAGCGCATTTGAACTCCCCCATATCACAGTATATAATTTTGGCAACCTCATCTTTTTAATTTCATTTAAAAATTCATCATAGCCTCTAGTTAAGGAATCAAAAGCATAACAATCCATACGTTCCCGATATGCTTTCATTATCTGTGTTTTACATTCAAAAAAGATGATATATCCTCCAACATCTGCACAGTTCTGGAGAAGATGTGCTCACACAAATTGATAATATCCAGCAGGAAGCACAAGATATGATAGCTAATTGGGATGGAAGTTTGCCAAAGCCAATTCCAATGGTTCCTCGAGCACTAAAACTTAAAGAATTCATTGAGTGGGAAAAAACTCGTACAACAATCGCACAGGGAGAAATTCCATTTGGGGAGATTTTGAAAAAGTGGAACCGATTCAATTTACGAATAAAACAATATCTTTATTGGCTGTGTTGCTACGTTTGATTCGTACGCATTATTTAAAGAGATATATTTCATACTTAAAGAACATAACATTAAAATGATATAAATACCCCTTAGCTAAAAACCAAAACCAATACTGCAATCATAACTAAGGGGGAAACTACTGTACGTCTCAGTTCTTCGCTTGGTTTGGATGGATTTCGGGATGGATTAGCAATACACTTTTTCCTCCGGCTCCCGGTAAATAATTCTTGGAGAACGGTGGTAATTAGGATTTTCCTCCCCATATTCATTATCAGGGGAAAGAAACAAGACTAATTTCGTAGCAATTTACTTCCATTGATAATAAAGGCTCCATCAACAAAAATTTGATCCCCGTCTCAAGTAAAACATTCTTCGTTATCTTAGAGAAATTGTGATAAACAGTTCCTTGATAAACCTCTAAATTAAAAAAATCTGTACCTCGACACAATTTAGTTTACTGGCTAAATATTCCTTTGTCAACGACTTTTCTCATTATTGCAAAATATAGGAATAATAGATTACGACGTTTTTCCTCATAATTATATACATTACCACTTAAATTTATCTTTTAGTATGTTTAATTAAAACTAAAAAATCCAACTGTCCTAATATAAGACAATTGGATGCTGAATGGAGAGTGTATAAAACTAAAAGATCAGCTTCAATAAAGAAGCTGATCTGTTTTGTTTTAAATGGATAAGCCACTTATGCCGTAATTTGAAATATAAAAAGTTTTTAACCACCACTTCACAAAGTGGGTGTTTGCAGAAACCTTCCTGTCTTCCGCTACCATTTCTACGGCTCGACATTCCAATTTCGATATAAAACTCCCTATTTCAATACTTAGAGGTTAAAACTTCATATGATTACGTACATCGTAGCTTGTGTATATTATTATATAATTTTTCATCAGCAATTGCAATAGTCATATTCATAGAGTTCTTCCATAAGTCCGGAACGAACGTTTATTCACTTTTTTAGGACTTATGGAACATCAAAATGTCTATAAATAATAATACAATGATACGATTTACTTTTCAATGGTAATCTACACCATTTTAAAATAATAGTTCATAAATCTCATTCAGTTGATGGGTGCGGATAGTATCCTTAGCGCTGTTTGCGTAATTAATTTCTTCTTTTAATAACGAATCTAAGTAGTCCACTTCTTTTGCATCTAAATTTTGAACAAATTCCTCCTCAGTTTTGTAGTTTTGCGTTTCAATTTTTTGATAAATGGCTAGTCCTAATTCATCTTTTGTATAATTGGCTAATGATTCACGCAAATATAAAAGTGTATGTTTTATGGTTTTCACCCCGTCTACTTTCACAATTCTTAAATCTTTGTATTCTTTTTCTTAGCGCGGTCTTCAAGTTGCGATTTTGGTTGATGAATTGCTTTATCTTCTGAAAGACCTTGAGAATTTACACTTCTATTTATTCTTTTTTTACTCCAATTATTTTGCTTCTCGCTCACTTTAAAACACCTCCTCTGCCTAGTGTTTCAAAATCATCTCTATCTATTCAGATACTTTATCCATTTCTCTATTCCCCCTAAAAAAAAACACTTCTCCTAAGTGTTTACAAATTCATATTCCTAATTTCAACAAAGAGTTCATTAAAAGATTATAATTTCTGTTTTTTTCATATATATATAGTAGGAGGTGGAAATAATGAATAAATTTTATTTTGGCTTTTTTTCATTTCTGTTCTTTATTGTCACTTTTCTCTCTCTGCTTGTAGCTTTGATTAAATAATCTACTTGTAATCTACGCACTTAGTGTGGGGGCACTAGGTGCGTTTTTCCCTACATGTTTATCATATACATATTGGATAGAAAAAATGAATAATTTTTCTACATCAAAGGTATTTTATATATTTTTTCTACTATGAAATATAATGCGAGAGCGCCTTATTTCTTTTGAAAGTCTTTTTTAATAAAAAGATAACGAAAATGTGCATATAAAAAAGAAAACAGGTAACGATAAATACGAGAGCGTTTGGCTCAAAACATATTTGGAGGTTATTTATTATGGCACAACAAAATTCACAACAACAAATCCAGCAAGCTGTTCAGCAGGCACAAGCGGCACAGCAAGCTGTTCAGCAGGCACAGGCTAGCGCAAATCCACAGCAGTTGCAACAAGCTCAACAGCAAGTGCAACAAGCACAACAACAAATGCAAAATGTTCAAAACCAAGCTGGTGCTGCTGCACAACAAGATCCACAATTCCAACAGGCACAACAACAAATGCAGCAAGCAACCCAACAAGTTCAGCAAGCACAGCAAAATAATAACCAGTAATTAAGGATTATGACATAGAGGCTGGGACAAAACTC
>NZ_JFBD01000016.1 GCF_000709085.1 Virgibacillus alimentarius
TTTTTTGGCTAATCTATTTTTGATGATCGGGATTGGTGTAGCTGTTTTTGCTGCGATCTATTTTCTTTTTCTTAGAAATCGAGCCCCATCTAATGATATGAAAAAATACAAAAAAGCTGTAAAACAATCAAAAGCAAAATATAAACAACGCCGCAATCCAAATATAAAGACTTCGACAAGAAAGAATCTACAATCATTGCAAGTGAAGAAAAAACCTTCAAGACGAGCTAGTCATCTGCGTGTAATTGAAGGGAATAAATCCAAGAAGAAAAAACGAGCTTCTAATTGAGATAGCTCGTTTTTATTGATTCTTTTATGCTCACTTGTCTAAAACTACCTTGGCCAATACATTAAAAACTGATCTGCATGATATTTTCCAGTTTCAATTAATTCATGCTTTATTTTTTCACTAATATCAAAATCAGTTGCTTCAATGTGATCAACTGGAATAAAAATAATGTTATTCTGTTTTGATTTAGAAACATACCTTGTATCATGAGCCTGTTTCATGGTGGAAAAAAGAGCATGCAACATATCTAAGGCAGTTTTAATATGTCTTGGCTTCATTTTTTCCATAGACTCACTTAATTTAACACCAATAATCGGCCGCATTGGAGTATGATTTTTATTTTCGAAAATCCATAATGGGAAATTGCTTAATAGGCCTCCGTCAACAATTAAACTTTTTGTCTTATTTTTTCCAGGTAGTTTTTTTGGCATGAAAAAATAAGGAAAACCTGCACTCATCCTTACTGCTTTTGAAATCGGGAAGAAGTTGGGATCAATCCCATAGATTCTTTGCAGATCATCTGGCAGCACCACCAACTTTCCCAATGTAATATCACTTACAACGACCTTAAGATAACCACTTTGTATATCGCTGAAAGTATAGATGTTTTTAGATGCCAGTTTTTCATGGATCCAGCTTTCAAATGTATTGCCTTTATAAAGTCCCATTTGAAAATATAAAAAAAACCACTTACTAAATGGAACAAAGGTACTGAGACTGGGAGGGTCTAAAAACTGTTTTAAATCTAACTCTTTCATAATTTTATTGATTTCCTCAAGGTGATATCCAGCTGCAATGAATGATGCTATAATAGCCCCTGCTGACGTCCCTGCTACTCGTTCTAGAGTTACCTTTTTATCTTCTAAACTTTGTAATGCCCCAATAAAACTATACGCCTTAACTCCCCCGCCTGAAAACACCCCATCAATTTTCATAACCCTCTCCTTATATTTCCTTTGTACATTTTTAATCATTTACCTTTAATTTTAGAACTTATTTAGAATTTACTTTTGTAAAAAGGATAAAAAGAGTAGTTGATTTGAGTTTCACTTGTGTAACTAGGCTATTTCATGTATGATCAAATAAAGAAACAAAGTTGCATAAACTAAAAAATATTCTTGAAATGAGGAGAATTAATATGCCAACACCTAGTATGGAAGATTACATAGAACAAATATACAATTTAATTGAAACAAAGGGTTACGCACGTGTATCTGATCTAGCAGAAGCGCTAATGGTGCACCCGTCTTCTGTCACAAAAATGGTACAAAAACTTGATAAAGACAATTATTTAAACTATGAAAAGTATCGTGGCTTTGTTTTAACATCGAAAGGAAAGAAAATTGGAGAGCGACTCGTTTTTAGACATGAATTATTAGAAGAGTTTCTTGAAATAATTGGTGTAAATGAGGAAAAAATATATGATGATGTAGAAGGAATAGAGCATCATTTAAGTTGGGAATCCATTGATCGAATTGGGGATTTAGTAAATTACTTTAAATCCGACAAAAGCCGTATTAAAGATTTAAAGCAACAACAATTAAAAGAAAATAAAGAGAAATTATCCTAATTGATTTTGACTTCCATTTTAATTATCACACTTAAAATATTACTTTAAAAATAAAAATCTAAACATATCCCAAATAGAAAAGAGCTAATTACCGTATAGCTCTTTTCTATTATAAACCACATTGAAGTTGAGCACCACAGCTTGTACATGTGTTGCAGCCGCCAATATCTGCGACGATTCCTTCACGACAAACCGGGCATCTGTCACCGATTTTAGAACCTATTGTAACATTCATTTTCTTCAGCTTTTGCATGGTATCCATAGAAACAGTCTTAGGTTTAGAACTATTTTTGGATTGCTCCTCTGATTTATCTTCATGCAAATTTTCTTCAGCTTTTAATGTTAAAACTTGAGAATCCCTACTACCGTCGACATAAACTGTACCACCTTTCGCTCCGCATTTATATAGCCTCCGGTATACCTTATCAACTTGGTCAACCGTATAGCCTTTTGGTGCATTAACAGTTTTCGATATAGAACTATCGACCCAGCGCTGAATGACACATTGTGTGTCCGCGTGTGCTTCAGGAGTTAAATCCATTGCAGAAATAAACCAATCTGGTAAGTTCTTTGGATTAACATCTGGATTTGTTTCTAAAAATTCCTGCACGATACCTGCTTTAACTTCGATAAATTTACCAAGTCGTCCACTTCGATAGTACGAAAAAGAAAAGTATGGTTCCAATCCTGTACTAACCCCTGTCATTGTACCGGTAGATCCGGTTGGAGCAACTGTTAACAAATGTGAGTTACGGATGCCGTATTTCAAGATATCTTCTCTTATATCTTTTGGCATTTGTTTCATATATCCCGTATTTATAAAGGCTTCTCTTAATTTTTGCGTTTCCACATCTGATTTTCCAATTAAAAATGGAAAGCTCCCTTTCTCTTTAGCAAGTTCAATAGATGTTCTATAAGCAGTTGTAGCTATAACTTCAAAAATTTGATTGATTAATTGGTTACCTTTCGATGAACCATACACCGTCTCACAATAGATAAGTAAGTCATGTAACCCCATTACTCCAAGCCCTATTCTGCGCTCACCAAGTGCCTGTTTTTTATTTTCTTCTAAGAAATATGGTGTTGCATCAATAACATTATCTTGCATCCGTACTCCAATTTGGACGGTTTCTTTTAATTTGTTAAAGTTTACTGTTTTTTTAGCTTTATTTGCCATTTCTGCTAAATTAACTGCGGCTAAATTACAAACAGAATACGGTGCTAAAGGTTGCTCACCACATGGATTAGTAGCAATTACTTGGTCTTTGTAGGCCTGAGCATTAGTCATGTCATTCGCATTATCTATAAAGAAAATACCTGGTTCAGCCGAGTAAGTTGCGCATATATTAATTAAGTTCCATAAGTCTTTTGCTCTTATTCTACGGTATACGCGAACACCATACCCCATCTTTTCCCATTGCCGAACATCTCCAATATAATGCCAATTATCATTGTATGCTTTCATTTCCTCGTCTGTATAATTTTCTACATCAGGAAACCGTAGCTCATACATATCATCGTTTTCAATAGCTTCCATTAGTTCTCTTGTTAAGCAAACAGAGATATTAGTTCCTGTTAAAAATTCAGGGTTATTTACTGAATATGTGCCACCAGTAAGAAGTTTTTCTTCCGCTTCTTTTATAGCTGCTTGTGTAAAGCCCCCAAGACCCGACATGTTTTTATAGTTCACGACTCCTTGGTATAATTCAATTTCTGTTTCTGTTAAAGGGGTAAATTTTAGTTTTTCTTTAGCCAGCTTTTTTATTTGTTCATCTTCTGTATTTTCGATTAAATAGCGAAGAATTCTTGGATTTTGCATTTTTGAAATAATAAATTCGATGATATCAGGATGTGAATCGACTAGCATTATCATTTGCGCGCCACGTCGTGACCCACCCTGTTCAACTAAATGCGTTAATTTAGCAAGGTCATCTAACCATGATACTGAACCGGATGATTTTCCGTTTACCCCCCTTGCTAATGTGTTTCTCGGTCTTAATGTTGAACCATTTGTACCAACACCGCCACCTCGACTCATAATCTCCATGACTTGTTTCCTGTGATCGGAAATACCCTCACGCGAATCTTGAATGTAAGGCATAACGTAGCAATTAAAATAGGTTACATCTTTTTTTGAACCAGCCCCATACAATACTCTACCTGCTGGAATAAAGTTTAAACTGGTTAGTTCTTGAATAAACTTATTAAACCACTCTCCTTGATTCTCTTTGGTTTGCTCTACCTTTGATAAATCAGCTGCATTTCGTCGAGCGATTTGTTCATAAAAAATTTCTAATGGTTTATCAATGACATCTAGCGTTCTAGTTACGACACCTTTGTTTATTTCTTCTTCATTATCTAATGCAGACAAGAAGTCTTGATCTACTGCTATATCCGCTTGTTTATTTTTCCAATCAATCGACTGGATAAAACCCGTTCCGCGAGTTGGAAATGATGGGTCTGACTTAACTGTTAATACAACAAAATCCCCTTTTTTTAATGTTTTCTGTTCAATATCTGTAAAGGAATACCGATCAAGCATCACTAATCTAGAAACTCCCTTATATGTTAGCTTCATATCTTGTGTTATCGGATAGACTTGTGGAAACAATTTAATATCTTCATTAAGTTTTTGTACATCGATCTGTTTATTTGTCCCCATAGTAGACGACAATATGATCGCTCCTTTTCATTTTCAAAAGTAAATTTGATTTTGGTTTATTGTGTTACTAACACCATACCATATTAAAAAATATTAAAACAATATATTGTGCACAAATGAATTGAAAATACCATATATAGTATTGGTGGAAAGAGTTCAATTTACTGTTTATATGTAAACATATTAGACATTGTTCGACACTCTTTTATAAGTACAATATTTTATTTCGTATCTTATTAAATCTGGGAGAGAAAATACTTTGAAAATATAACATATACCTCCTATAATAGAGTTAGTAGAAAAGAGAAAGACGGTGGAATTATTATGAAATATGTTATTTTAGTCCTTGTTGTTTTACTTGCAATAGGTATATTTCGATACTTTCGACAAGGCACATTTTTGAAAACTTTAACTGAAGAACAATTTCGAAAAGGATATCGAAAAGCGCAATTAATTGATGTAAGAGAGCCGCAAGAGTTTGAGAAAGGACACATTCTTGGAGCAAGAAATATACCCGTTACTCAAATGCGTCAACGACTTGTGGAAATACGGCCAGATAAACCTGTTTATCTATATTGCCAAGGTACTACTAGATCAGCGAGAGCAGCTCAACTCCTTCATAAAAAAGGATATCAAGATATCAATCAATTAAAAGGCGGCTTTAAAAAATGGACAGGAAAAATAAAAAATTAAAAATACCATTTTAGATATAGAAAAGAACGACTCAGACACTTAAGACCAGACCGTCTGAGTCGTTCTTTTTTATAATATTACTCTTCATAATAGCGCAAAACAGGTTTTCTTGCTGCTGTAGTTTCGTCCATTCGTTTAACAATTGTATTATGAGGGGCTTCTTGAACTAATTCAGGCTCCTTTTCGACTTCTTCTGAAATAGACAACATCGTATCGATGAAACCATCTAATGTCTCTTTAGATTCTGTTTCTGTAGGCTCAACCATAAGTGCTTCTTCCACGTTCAATGGGAAATAGATGGTTGGAGGATGATAGCCATAATCTAGCAGTCGCTTCGCTATATCTAACGTACGTACCCCCAATTTTTTCTGTTTTTTACCAGATAAAACAAATTCATGTTTACAATGCTGGGTAAATGGCAGGTCATATTCTTTTTCCAACTTGCGCATCATATAATTTGCGTTTAGCACAGCATACTCACTTACCTTTTTAAGGCCTTCAGCACCCATCGTGCGTATATACGTATAAGCCCTCAAATTAATACCGAAATTTCCATAATATGGTTTTACCCTACCAATTGATTGAGGTCTGTCGTAATCAAAAGAATAGAAATCATCTTTTTTTACAAGCAATGGTTTTGGTAAGAATGGAGCCAATTCTTCAGAAACTCCAACCGGACCTGAACCAGGACCACCGCCGCCATGCGGACCGGTAAATGTTTTATGCAAGTTTAAATGTACAGCATCAAATCCCATATCTCCTGGGCGCGCATAACCCATAATAGCATTTATGTTCGCGCCATCATAATATAGTTTGCCTCCTGCATCATGTACAATTTTAGCCATTTCTACAATTTCAGTTTCAAATAAGCCAAGTGTGTTTGGATTCGTAAGCATTAAAGCTGCTGTATCCTCGTCAACGACACGCTTTAAGTCTTCTAAATCCACTAACCCCTGTTCATTGGATTTAACTGTAACAGCATCGAACCCTGCTACTGATGCAGATGCCGGGTTTGTTCCATGAGCAGAATCAGGAACAATAACTTTTGTTCGATTGTAATCACCGTTTGCTTCGTGAAAGGCACGAATCATCATTAATGCTGTCCATTCAGCTTGTGCCCCTGCAGCCGGTTGTAGTGAGACTTCATGCATATTAGTAATTTCTTTTAGTGAAGTCTGTAAATCATACATCATTTCTAATGCACCTTGCACCGTTTTTGGATCCTGGTGCGGGTGAATTTGACTAAACCCCTCTAAGCGAGCGACATCTTCGTTGATTTTTGGGTTGTATTTCATTGTACAGGACCCTAATGGATAAAACCCAGAATCAATTCCGAAATTACGATTTGAAAGGCCTGTATAATGACGCATAATTTCTAGTTCGCTCACTTCAGGCAGTTCTGGAGCAGTCTTTCGAATATATGTCTCATCAAGTTCCTCCTCCAAATCAAATGCAGGAAAATCTAATTCGGGTAAATTATAACTGGTTCTGCCTTCTTTACTACGTTCAAAAATTAATGGAAAATCCTTTTTAGCCATTGATATCCCCCAATTCTTTAACAAAAGTGTCAATTTCCTCTTTTGTGCGAATTTCAGTTACAGCAACTAACATATGATTTTCTAAATCCGGATAAACGAGTCCTAGATCATAGCCGCCAATGATTCCTTTATCCAGTAATTTATCATTTGTAGCTGAAACAGAGTTCGATAGTTTGATAACAAATTCATTAAAAAAAGGTCCTTCAGAAACAACTGAAATAGAGGATTCTTCTAGTCTTTGTTTCATATATCGAGCTTTTTGCATGTTTAGTACAGCCATTTTTTTCACACCATGTTTACCTAAAGAACTCATTGCTACGGAACTTGCTAATGCATTTAATGCTTGATTGGAACAAATATTGGAAGTTGCTTTATCTCTTCGAATATGCTGTTCTCTGGCCTGTAAGGTTAAAACAAAGCCTCTTACCCCGTCTTCATCTGTAGTTTGACCGATTAGTCTCCCTGGAACTTTTCGCATTAATTTTTTTGTTGTGGCAAAATAACCGCAATGAGGGCCTCCAAATTGCGCAGGTATACCAAATACCTGGGTGTCACCAACTACAATATCTGCACCAAACTCCCCTGGAGGTGTTAAATAACCTAAAGCCAATGGATTACTAGAAACAATAAACATCGTTTTCTTTTGGTTTTGAATTAGTTCGTTTACCTTATCTAGCGATTCGATTTGTCCGAAAAAATTCGGATATTGAATGACGACACTAGCTGTATCTTCATCTAATTCTTTTTCAAGTTGGTTTAAATCAGTTTTGCCATTATTATGATCAATTTCAACAATTTCGAGGTTTGGCCCTTTCGAATAGGTTTCAATTACAGCCCTTGATTCTGGGTGGACGGTCTTAGATACAAGGATTTTCTTTTTACGCGTTTGTGCTGCACTCAGATTTACAGCTTCAGCAAGTGCTGTGCCGCCATCATACATAGAAGAGTTAGAAATAGGCATGCCGGTTAATTCAGAAATCATCGTTTGAAATTCAAAGATTGCTTGCAATTCCCCTTGAGACACTTCTGGTTGATATGGTGTATAAGCTGTGTAAAATTCGGATCTTGAAATAACATGATCAACTACAGAAGGAATAAAGTGATCGTAAACTCCAGCCCCTAAGAAAGAAGTATATTGTTTTACATTCGTATTTTTATTTGCCATTGCTGTAAGTTCATTTTTAAGCTCAGCTTCACTAGTTGGCTGTTTTAAATTTAATTCCCCGTTGAAACGAACATCCTCTGGAATATCAGAAAATAACTCATCGGTTGATTGTACGCCTACTGTTTCTAACATCTCTTTTTTATCTGTTTCGGTCATTGGTAAATATCGGAAATCCATACTAAAATCCTCCCCCTATTTCTTATAAAAAGGTGTTTTAATGACAACGGCTTTTAATTTTCGCTTACGTACTTGAACAACAAGTTCTGTCCCCTCTTCAGTAAATTCAGAATTCACTAAAGCTAATCCAATATTTTTTTGCAAGGAAGGTGATTGGGTTCCAGATGTAATGTAACCTATTTTTTCATTATTATAGTAGACCTCATATCCAGTACGAGGGATACCTTTATCAATCATTTCAATCCCAATCAGCTTTCGATTTGTCCCTTCTTCTATTTGTTTTTTCAACGCTTCTTTTCCTATAAAATCGACTGGTTTATTTACTTTTACTGCAAATTTCAACCCAGCTTCTATTGGGGAAATATCCCTTGAAAGTTCCTGACCATATAAAGGTAAATTTACTTCAAATCGTAGTGTATCTCTTGCACCTAATCCTATTGGTTCTAATCCTTTATCTTTTCCAGCTTGTAAGATTAAGTTCCATAAATCACGGCCGCTATGTTGATCAATATAAATCTCAAATCCATCTTCACCTGTATAACCAGTACGTGAAACAATTGCTCCTGCTTCCAAAGAAGAAAAATAAACAGGATTTTCAAAGCGGAAAAACTTAATTTCACTTAAATTTGTATCAGTTAAAGTTTGCAGGATTTCTTCAGCTTTTGGACCTTGTAAAGCTAACTGTACATAGTTCTTAGATACATCTTCAATAATCAACTCGTCATTATTATAGTTATTTTGTTTGATTAGCCAGTCATAATCTTTTTCTGTGTTTGCTGCATTAACAACTAATAAATAGTTATTTTCTTCTAACATATAAATAAGAAAATCGTCCACAGTACCCCCGTCCTCATAACACATAAAAGTGTACTGGGCACGTTTCGGCACTAGTTTAGAAACATCATTTGTTACAACTTTTTGCAGGAAATCTAAACTTTTTGGGCCTTTAATCGCTATCTCTCCCATATGAGATACATCAAACAATCCTGCTTTTGTTCGTGTGACATTATGTTCGTGTTTTATACCTGAAAATTGAACAGGTAAATCCCATCCGCCAAAGTCAATTGTCTTTGCCCCAGATTTTTCATATTCAGGGTATAAAGGGGTTCGCTTTAATTCACTCATTTTATCCACTCCTTTTTTGACATAAAAAAATAGAGATTTCACTGATAATACAGGAAACCTCTGTCCTTCAACCAGAAAGTTGCACATTTGTCTTGAAAACAGAAGACTCAAAACAAACATTTGCTTCGTGGGTGGTCCACACAATGTGAACACTCTCCAGAGACCGCGTCCTACAAGAGTCTTTTTACCTGAGAGATTCGCTAATTGCTTGCTCCTTCGGCGTTACTGTAAGAATGTTGGAAAAATTAAATGAATTCCTAACAGTAAGCTCTCCCCTTGTATTCATTCGCTTATTTACTTTATGAAAAAAGAAATAGTTGGTTATACTATGTATCAATCATTGAAATCTGTTTTCAAGTGCATTATACCACATAAAACAAAAAAATCATATTAAATAATCGATTTTTTTGATTTTAGCAAAAGTAATTATTTCTATTGATAAGGGAGTATATTATGGAGCAAATTCATATTCAAAAAGATTTTACTTTTATAGATGATTTGGAGACAACTTTAGAGAAAGAAGGTCCTTTTTCAAACTGGGATCTCTTTCAAATGGCATATCAGGCGGAACTAACAACGATAACTCCAGAATTCAATGGTTTAAGGGCTCTGGAATACCTCCCGCATATGGAGTTTATGCCTCATCAAATTGAGTCAGCTAAACAAGCTATCGAACAAATGAACGGAAGGGCAATTTTAGCCGATGAGGTTGGATTAGGAAAGACGATTGAAGCTGGATTAATTTTAAAAGAATATATGATAAGAGGTTTGGTAAAAAAAGCTCTTATATTAGTGCCTGCTTCCTTAGTAAATCAGTGGGTTACTGAACTGAATGAAAAGTTTTTTATCCCAGCTGTGGCACATAGAAAAAATTATTCATGGGAGCAGTGTAATATTATTATTTCATCAATTGATACAGCAAAGCGTCCCCCTCATCGTGAATCGATTTTAGATTTAGATTATGATTTTTTATTAATTGATGAGGCACATAAGCTTAAAAATCATAAAACAAAAAATTATGCATTTGTTCGTGACGTGAAAAAGAAGTATTGTTTACTTTTAACTGCAACACCTGTTCAGAATCGTCTTGTTGAAATATTCAATTTGGTATCTATTCTAAAACCAGGTCACTTAGGAAATTATGAATCATTTTTAGAACAGTATGGTAAAAACAGAAAAAAGATTCACCAAGATGCATATTTAAAGAAATTGATCCAAAAAGTAATGATACGTAACACACGAAAAGGCACTGAATTAAATACTACTAAACGAACGATCGAAACAATCTGGCTCAACTTTAGTAAAGAAGAAAAAGCAGTTTATGATGATTTAAATGCGATTACAGGACCTTTATCTACATTTTCTAAAATAACTTATTTAAGAGAGATATGTTCTTCAAGAGAAGCCTGTTATTTATCCTTACAAAGTTTAGCTAAAGACGAAAGCAAAAAAGAATTTGTGCAGCCAATTATAGAAAAGATTGCCCAACTGCCACATCATGCAAAGGCCGCAAAGGTAGTTGACTTAATAAATCAGTTTCATGGAGAGAAAGTTATTATTTTTACTGAATATCGAGCAAGTCAGCACTATCTTCAATGGTACCTACATCAACACGGGATAACATCCGTACCATATCGAGGCGGGTTTAAACGTGGAAAAAAAGATTGGATGCGTCAACTATTTAAAGATCATGCTCAAGTTCTTATTGCAACAGAAGCAGGTGGAGAAGGTATAAACCTGCAATTTTGCAATCATTTAATAAATTATGATTTACCTTGGAATCCTATGAGACTTGAACAACGGATAGGAAGAATTCATCGTTATGGTCAAGAAAAAAACGTGCATATATATAATTTTGCACTGCGCGAAACAATTGAAGAGCATATTATGACCCTTCTGTATGAAAAAATTAATTTATTTGAACAGGTAATTGGAAACTTAGATGATATTTTAACAGAATTAAATATCACTGATTTAGAATCAGAAATCAAAGATATTTTTTCAGAATCATCTTCAACAGGAGAAGCTAAAATTAAACTAAACAATCTTTCGTCAATTATACAATACAACTCCAATATGAAAAATGTGGAGGAGCAATCTTATGGAAATTACTAACTTACATGAATTTTTACAATCGTATTTTAAGGCACATCACTGCGGGGTAGAGGACGTTAAGGATGGAGCGTTAACGGTGCAGTTATCAGAAGAAATGGATCGAACACTTATGAATCGTCCATTTTATTGGCATTATGTAAAAGCTACCGGGAATAAGGGAGTGCCGATGAAGTTAACCTTAGTGACAAATCAAAATAAAACAGATGTAAAAGGAGAACGTATTCATTTTGGAAGCCCTCGGCTCCATCAAATTCTGAATCACTTAAAAGAAAAGGAACAATTTACAAGGCTCTTTCAAAAGGTAGATGCTACACAAAATACTGCCTTATTTCCATGGTTAATAACCAACATTAAAGTTAGCTATGAAGGAAAACAAAAAAAAGATGAAATTTTTTCAATCGGCCTCCATTTGGTAAACGGTATGATGAAATCAGATATGATGAATATACTTCAGAATATAAATTTGAATATGACTATATCAAATTATTGTTATACAATTTCACCTATCATAAAACTCAAAAGCGGATTTAAACGGATAGAAACAATCATTGATGATTATATAAACAATCAATCACATCAATGGGCAAATGAGGCGATAGATACATTGGAAGAGGAAGTTCAATTGGTACATCATTTTTACAATAATGCACAAGAAGAGGAATATTTGGAGAAAGAAATAAACGAAATTACAAACAGATATAAACCGCGCATTACCTATAAAGTAATAAATGGCGGCATTGTATATCTGAAAGATGATTTTCTTGTAAAAAAATAGCAGGTTAAGCCCCCATATAACGGGTTAATCTGCTATTTTGCCTTCTTTAATAGTGTTTTTAAGACAAATGGTACCATGCCTAACCATCGATTTGAGTATAAGGGTCGATCATGCTTTTGGTCACTTTT
>NZ_JFBD01000017.1 GCF_000709085.1 Virgibacillus alimentarius
GAGAGTAGGACGCCGCCAGGCAAAAAACAAAAAGCTAAAGCATGCAAAATACGTCATGCTTTAGCTTTTTTAGTATCTATTTGTATCTAAATGACTTATTCTACCTAATCACTTCTAAATTCAACCAATAAATGTAAAAGGAACTCTTGTTATACGCTGGTAATTCATACTCCTATCTTAAAAGAATACAGCATTTCCTATTACATTTCTGTATCTGAGTTCATATAATTTTCTCTCTACAATCATTACATCAAATGGTTTATTTAATGTTTTCCTTTGGAAAACTGCTATAATGTATTCACAAAGCTTTAAAATATACATAATCGTTGTTCAAATTAATATGTAACTTTATTACTACTTAATTTCTGAATTTTGCTGTAAAATAAAGTATACTGCTAATTAACAAGGGGGGTTAGCTATTGGCTGTGTTTTTAGAACAATTAGTTAGTGAACATTTTTTTATAATAATCATGCGTATCCTTGTTGCTCTATTGCTTTCAGGATTAATCGGCTTTGAGCGTGAATTAAAAAATCATTCAGCAGGTTTCCGCACTCATATTTTAGTAGGAATAGGTTCATGTTTAATGATGCTGTTATCTCTATACGGATTTGAAGCTGTTCTTGATCAATATAAGGATGTAGTGTTACGATTTGATCCTTCTAGAATCCCATCTTATGTTATAAGTGGAATTGGCTTTCTAGGTGCAGGTACTATTATTGTTTATGGCGGAACGATTCGTGGTTTAACAACTGCTGCTTCTATATGGGCCGTAGCGGGACTAGGATTAGTTGTCGGTGCAGGCATGTATGCTACGGCAGTGTTTACGACAGCCGTCATTTTACTCAGTTTAATTTTCCTAAATAATTTCGAAAAAATATTTACTAAATCCCATAAGAATAATCTCATTGAAATTGTGGCGTTACCAGGCTTAAAGGTAAATCATATCATTTCCGTCTTTGAAAGATTTAATTTATCTATAAACAATGTTGAAATTGTTAAGGTGGAAAATAATTTAAGAAATATCTTTATTAAAATTGAACGAGATGATGAATTAAATAGGGTTCAATTATTTGAGGAAATTTCAAAAATAGAACATATCAAAAACATTACTGAGCGCTCTTAGCATGTACCCTTTTATTAATAAACCCATAAAATAAGGTTTTGATATACATAAGTTTGTCTATCATATTATAGACAGGGTATTTGCATCTCACATATTTTTTCGTATAATAAAGTTAAAGTCAAAGATAGTCAAAGTCAGGTGTAGAGCTAAATTCTCTCATTTTGTTTTTTAGAATAACGAATATGATGAAAAACTTTATTAAATGGGTTTAAATTCATAAGAGGGGGAGGGTTTATGAGTATATCAGATGTGATTGAGCAATACTTAAAGAAAATTTTACAATCAAAAGGTCAAGATGTCATTGAAATTAAGCGAAATGAAGTGGCAGATCAATTTCAATGCGTGCCCTCACAGATTAATTATGTAATAAACACGCGTTTTACTTTAGAAAAAGGGTATATTGTAGAAAGTAAGCGTGGTGGTGGAGGGTATATTCGAATTATGCGTATCAAGCATCAGGATAAGTCCGATATGATTGATGAAATTATTAAATTGATTAATCCGACAGTAACGCAGCAAGCATCAATGGATGTGCTGGAAAGATTGCTGGAAGAAGAAATTATTACAGAGCGGGAAGCAAAAATTATGTTAAGTGCAATTGAAAGAACTACATTAGCTTTTAAGTTACCACTGCGTGATGAGGTGCGAGCCCGTATCCTATCATCAATGCTTGCTACACTGAAATATTTAAACAAGTAAGGGGGAGGATTTATGGAATGTCAAGAATGCCATAAGCGTCCGGCTTCACTCCACTTTTCACAAACCGTAAATGGAAATAAAACAGAGGTATATGTTTGTGAAGTATGCGCAAAGGAAAAAGGCTATATGACTTATCCGGAAGAAGGCTATTCCCTTCATGATTTACTGTCAGATTTATTTAATTTTGATGCTGCTCAAATAGGCAGCCATAATAAGACTTTTCAGCAGACAACAGAATTACAATGTCCTGAATGTAAAATGAATTTTTCGAGCTTTAAACGGACAGGAAAATTCGGTTGTGCACAATGTTATCATACCTTTTCTAAACATATTGATCCGATTTTTCGCCGTGTACATAGTGGCAATACGAAGCACAGCGGGAAAATTCCTAAGCGTAAAGGTGGCAACTTGCACACGAAGAAACAAATTGAGCAGCACAAGCAAGAGATACAGCAACTCATTGAAAATGAAGCCTTCGAGGAAGCAGCAATTGTAAGAGATAAAATAAAAGAACTGGAAAGGCAAATTCATCATTCAGAAGAGGTTGATGACTCATGACATTAGAGCATTTTATGAAGCAAGCAATCAGTCCTTGGATGCAAGAAGGTGGCCCGGATAATGACATTGTTTTAAGCAGTCGGATTCGTTTAGCGCGTAATTGTGCCGATACTCCATTTCCAATTATTGCTGGTGAGAATAGTTTAGAAAAAATCTGCCATATTTTCCAACAATCATACGAACATCAAACATTTCAGAACTATGAAGACTTTGAATTTATCTTAATTAATGATTTAACACCAATTGAAAGATGGGTTTTGGTGGAAAAACACTTAATTAGTCCGCATTTGGCAAAGAAAGTCCAAAATGCTGCAGCTCTCATTTCGAAAAATGAACAGGTTTCTGTAATGATCAATGAGGAAGACCATATTCGTATTCAACTTTATTTTCCTGGGCTTCAATTAGCAAAGGCATTAAAAAAGGCCTTTGATTTAGATGACTGGATAGAAGAAAAAGTAGACTATGCTTTTGATGAAACGAAAGGTTATTTAACAAGTTGTCCAACAAACGTTGGTACGGGAATGCGAGCTTCTGTGATGATGCACCTCCCAGCTTTAACAGTTACAAAGCAACTTAACCGTATGATACCAGCAATTAATCAATTAGGACATGTGGTACGGGGAATTTACGGTGAAGGCAGTGAAGCACAAGGGAATATTTTTCAAATTTCGAATCAAATCACGCTCGGAAAATCAGAAGAAGATATTGTAGAAGATTTGCAAAGTGTTGTACAGCAATTAATAGAGTATGAACGCAAAGCTCGGAATCGAATTATCGAACAGTCAAATAAAAGTTTAGAAGATAGAATTTATCGATCATATGGTATTTTAGAATATAGTCGTATCATAGAATCAAAAGAAGCGGCAACTTGTCTATCAAATGTACGCTTAGGAATTGATTTAGGTTTAATTAAAAATGTATCGCGAAATATACTTAATCAATTAATGGTTCTTACACAGCCAGGTTTCCTACAACATTATGCAAAAAAGGCCTTAACAGCAAATGAACGCGATGTACTACGAGCGTCACTTATCCGTGAACGTTTACAATTAGAAAAAAAGTAGGAGGAATGCGATATGATGTTTGGTCGTTTTACTGAAAGAGCACAAAAGGTTTTAGCGTTATCACAGGAGGAAGCAGTTCGTCTTGGTCATAACAATATTGGTACCGAACATATTCTGTTAGGGCTTGTTCGAGAAGGGGATGGAATAGCTGCAAAAGCACTGCAATCTTTAGGGTTAGAAGTCCAAAAAATTCAAGAAGGAGTAGAGGATTTAATTGGTATGGGGAAACAGCCGATGCAAACAATCCATTATACTCCACGTGCAAAAAAGGTTGTAGAATTATCCCAAGACGAAGCTAGAAAACTAGGTCACTCCTATGTGGGGACAGAGCATATTTTATTAGGGTTAATCCGTGAAGGAGAAGGGGTAGCAGCCCGTGTTTTAAATAACCTAGGTGTTAGTTTAAATAAGGCTAGACAACAAGTGTTGCAGCTGCTTGGAAGTAACGAGTCACAGGCGGGTAGGCAAAGTCGTGGACAATCATCACATGCGAATACACCCACACTGGATTCACTGGCAAAAGATTTAACAGCTAGTGCCAAGGAAGGAAATATTGATCCGGTTATTGGACGTGATAAAGAAATAGAGCGTGTTATTCAAGTACTTAGTCGACGTACGAAAAACAACCCTGTCTTAATTGGTGAACCTGGAGTTGGGAAAACTGCTGTAGCAGAAGGGTTGGCTCAGCAAATTGTTCATAATGAAATCCCTGAAATATTAAGAGATAAACGAGTAATGACACTTGATATGGGAACCGTTGTTGCAGGGACAAAATATCGCGGTGAATTCGAGGACCGTCTTAAAAAAGTGATGGAGGAAATTCGCCAAGCCGGCAATATTATATTATTTATTGATGAGCTTCATACTTTAATCGGTGCAGGAGGTGCTGAGGGAGCAATTGATGCATCGAATATTTTAAAACCATCCCTCTCACGTGGTGAGTTACAATGTATAGGTGCTACAACATTAGATGAGTATCGCAAATATATCGAAAAAGATGCTGCATTAGAACGGAGATTTCAGCCGATTCAAGTGGATGAACCAACATTAGAAGAAACCATACAAATTTTAAAAGGTTTACGTGATCGTTATGAGGCACACCACCGTGTAACAATTACAGATGAGGCGATTAATACAGCTGCGAATTTATCTGATCGTTATATCACGGAACGCTTTCTGCCGGATAAGGCAATCGATTTAATTGATGAGGCCGGATCAAAAGTTCGTCTTCGTTCCTATACGATTCCCCCAAATTTAAAAGAGTTAGAACATAAACTCGAGGAAGTGCGCAAAGAGAAAGATGCGGCAGTTCAAAGTCAAGAATTTGAAAAAGCAGCTTCCTTAAGGGACTCAGAACAACGGCTTCGTGAAGAATTGGATGAAACAAAGGGTAAATGGAAAGAGAAACAAGGGCAAGAAGACTCTGAAGTTACTGAGGAGGATATTGCTAGCGTTGTTTCTGTATGGACTGGTGTACCAGTTGCTAAATTAACAAAGGATGAAAGTGACAGACTTTTAAATATGGAAGAAATCTTGCATGACCGAGTAATTGGGCAAGAAGAAGCAGTAAATGCTGTTTCAAAAGCAATTAGAAGGGCAAGAGCGGGTCTGAAAGATCCAAAGCGTCCGATTGGTTCATTTATATTCCTAGGACCTACTGGGGTAGGAAAAACAGAACTAGCCCGTGCTTTAGCAGAAGCAATGTTTGCAGATGAAGATGCAATGATACGTATTGATATGTCAGAGTATATGGAAAAGCACGCTACTTCTCGTCTGGTTGGTTCTCCTCCAGGTTATGTTGGATATGAAGAAGGAGGTCAACTTACCGAGAAGGTACGCAGAAAGCCATACTCCGTTGTTTTGCTTGACGAGGTGGAAAAAGCGCATCCTGAAGTATTTAATATCTTATTACAAGTGTTGGAAGACGGGAGATTAACAGATTCAAAAGGGCGTATCGTTGACTTTCGCAATACCGTTCTTATTATGACTTCTAACGTAGGTGCAAGTGAATTACAAAGGAATAAATATGTAGGCTTTAATGTTGAGGAAGAAGGTCAAGAATATAGCGACATGAAAGCGAAAGTTATTAATGAATTAAAGAAGGCATTTCGCCCTGAATTTTTGAACCGTATTGATGAAACAATTGTTTTCCACTCTTTAGAGCGAAAGCATATGAAGGAAATTGTAACGTTAATGCTGAAACAACTGCAAAAGAGATTACAGGAACAGGAAATTGATTTTACATTAACCGATAAAGCCATTGAAAAAATAGCGAATGAAGGTTTTGAACCGGAATATGGCGCAAGGCCTTTACGCCGTTCGATTCAAAAAAATGTTGAAGATTTATTATCCGAAGAGCTGTTAAAAGAGACAATCCGTCAAGGAGAAAAAGTAAAGATCGGCTTAAGTAATAAAGGAGAATTTACGATACTCTCTTAATTAATAATAAAAATAGGTAAAAACTAGAAGGAGGTTTTCCCCTTCTAGTTTTTTTAAGCTAGATTTATTTATCTTTATACAATCGATCGAGTAAATCTTTGTGGCATAATTAAGGGAATATTTTATTTAAATGATAGGTCCTTGTAACCTTCAAGCATTGCATATCGTTTATAATATAAAGAGAGAAAGGATTTGTTTTAATTGGCAAAACGTAAAATGAAATTTGTGTGCCAAGAATGTGGCTATGAGTCGGCCAAATGGTTGGGAAAATGTCCAGGATGTAATAGCTGGAATACACTAGTTGAGGAAGTAGAGGCATCACATAGCAATAATCGGCATACATTAAGCAGTGGATTAAAAACTGTAAGTAAACCTGAGAAAATTACTGCCATTGAATCGGAAAAGGAACCGCGCATAACTACATCGATGCAAGAATTTAACCGTGTGCTTGGTGGTGGAATTGTTCCTGGTTCGCTCATGTTAATTGGCGGAGACCCTGGTATTGGAAAATCAACATTACTTTTGCAAGTTTCCTCTCAGTTAGCAGAAAAACAATTACCTGTATTATATATATCAGGGGAAGAATCCACAAGACAAACAAAACTTCGGGCAGATCGGCTTGGTGTCACGTCCGACTTACTATACGTATTAGCAGAAACAAATATGGTAGACATTGCAACCCAGATTGAAGAAATTAAGCCATCTTTTGTTGTCATTGATTCGATTCAAACGATATTTAGAGAAGAAGTTTCAAGTGCACCTGGAAGTGTATCACAGGTTCGTGAATGTACAGGGCAACTGATGAAGATAGCAAAAACAAATGGCATCCCAATTTGTATCGTTGGGCATGTTACGAAAGAGGGAGCAATTGCAGGGCCTCGTTTACTTGAGCACATGGTGGATGCTGTACTTTATTTTGAAGGTGAAAGGCACCATATGTACCGCATATTACGGGGGGTGAAAAATAGATTTGGAAGCACACATGAAATGGGTATTTTTGAAATGAAAGAAAAAGGATTGCGGGAAGTCATGAATCCATCGGAAATATTTTTAGAAGAACGTTCACAAGGTGCTGCCGGATCGACTGTTGTTGCTTCAATGGAAGGAACAAGACCTGTGCTTGTAGAAATCCAAGCGTTAATTTCTCCTTCGAGCTTCGGCAACCCGCGTAGAATGGCTACTGGTATTGATAATAATCGAGTTCCATTGCTGATGGCTGTTTTGGAAAAACGTGTAGGTCTCATGCTGCAAAACCAAGATGCATATATTAAAGTAGCCGGTGGTGTGAAATTGGATGAACCAGCGATTGACTTAGCTATTGCTGTGAGTATTGCTTCTAGTTTCCGCAATCAAGCTACATTGCCTGAGGATATTTTTATAGGTGAAGTTGGCCTAACTGGAGAAATACGGCGTGTATCCAGAATAGATCAACGGGTACAGGAGGCAGCTAAACTTGGATTTAAACGGGTTATCTGTCCTAAAAAGAATTTAGATGGTTGGGAGGTGCCTAAGAACATTCAAGTCATAGGTGTAGATACAGTTCAAGAAGCATTAGAGGTAGGGTTGGCAAGATAAGTAGGGTTTTAATTTGAAAAATACAGAATATACCAAAAATAATAGACCATATATTTGACATGACTGTAATATAATGATATACTTTTAAGTTTGATAAATTGACTGGCTTAAGTGACTGTGCTATTATGTACTTGAAATGATAGTTTTTTTATTGGTAATATGGGACTATTTTTAATATAAATAGGCAATAATAAAATACTAGGAGGTGACAGTGGTGCTCAAAAAGATTGTTCATTTATTTTTTGTAATTATAGGTGGTACCATCGGATATTTATATGTGCCCGATATCATTAGGTTACTAAATTTTACCGAGGTAAATTGGATAACATCGCCATATCTAAGCTCAATCTTAGGCGCTATTATTTTATTTCTCATTTCTTACTGGTTAGCAGACTACATTGTAGGTTTCCTAAGGTGGATCGAAGATGGTTTAATTAAAGTGCCGGTGGGTGACCTTTTTTTCGGAAGTTTAGGATTAATTTTAGGTCTAGTTATTGCCTATTTTATTACGATTCCTTTGCAAGATCTCAGTATTAAAGTTGTGTCACAGGTAATACCGTTATTTTTAACTATTTTACTTGCGTATTTAGGCTTTCAAGTTGGTTTTCGGCGTAGGGAAGAGTTTGTGAATTTACTAAACGTTAATCGGAAGGAACGTGACAAAAGGAGGGCTCCTGAAAGTAACAGTGCTGAACAAAGTAAGCCAAAAGCTAAAATACTAGATACAAGTGTTATTATTGATGGACGTATTGCAGATATTTGTCAAACTAATTTTCTGGAAGGTCCAATTGTCATTCCGCAATTTGTTTTAGGTGAACTGCAGCATATTGCTGATTCTTCAGATGTATTAAAACGAAATAGAGGACGTCGGGGCCTAGATGTGTTAAACCGTATTCAAAAAGAGTTGCCGGTAACGGTAGAAATTTACGAAGGCGATTTCGAAGACATAACAGAAGTAGATAGCAAGCTGATTAAATTGGCGAAAGTTATTAGTGGTGTACTTGTAACAAATGATTATAATTTAAACAAAGTTTGTGATCTCCAAAATGTGCATGTTTTAAATATTAATGATTTAGCAAATGCAGTTAAACCCGTTGTACTGCCAGGCGAAGAATTAGTTGTTCAAGTAATAAAGGACGGTAAAGAGCAAAAACAAGGAATCGCTTATTTAGATGATGGTACAATGATAGTTGTAGAAGAGGGAAAAGACTACATCGGAAAAACAATTGAAGTGTTAATTACAAGTGTATTGCAAACATCTGCAGGACGAATGATATTTGCAAAACCGAAATTACTTGAAAAAGCACAATAAAAGAGGTATAACTAAAGAAAAAGTGATAACAGTTTGTTATCGCTTTTTGTTCTGAACAAAGTATACTAAACTTATGTAGATAGACTTTTTTACGAAAAGAAAGGGGAACAACGATGGCAAACGAAGTCCGTGTGCGTTATGCTCCAAGTCCAACTGGTGATTTACATATAGGTAACGCCCGTACAGCATTATTCAACTATTTATATGCAAAACATTTTGATGGGAAATTCATTATCAGGATCGAGGATACAGATGCTAAACGGAATGTAGCGGGTGGTGAAGAAAGCCAGCTTCAGTTTCTTAAATGGCTAGGTATTGAGTGGGATGAGGGCGCTGATATTGGTGGTAATTACGGCCCTTATCGACAAATGGAACGACTAGAAATATATCAAAAATATATTGATGATCTATTGGAACGTGGTTTAGCTTATAAATGTTATATGACGGAAGAAGAATTAGAGGAAGAGAGAGAATCACAAAGAGCAAAGGGACAAGTTCCTAAATATTCCGGTGCACATCGAAACTTAACGGAAGAGCAAATAAAAGCATTCGAAAAAGAGGGGCGAAAGCCTGCCATCCGTATCCGGGTTCCTGCTAATCATTCCTATACATTTAATGATATCGTCAGAGGAAATATTACGTTTGATTCCAGTGATTTTGGTGATTGGGTTATCGTCAAGAAAAACGGTATACCGACATATAATTTTGCTGTAGCTATTGACGATCATTTGATGGATATTACCCATGTTCTTCGCGGGGAGGAGCATATTTCTAATACACCGCGCCAACTAATGATTTATGAAGCATTCGGCTGGGATGCACCTCGATTTGGTCATATGACATTAATTTTAAATGAAGAGCGTAAGAAGTTAAGTAAGCGAGATCAGCATATACTGCAATTCATTGAGCAATACCGTGATTTAGGTTACATGCCAGAGGCGTTGTTTAACTTTATTACATTGCTTGGTTGGTCACCGGAGGGTGAGGAAGAACTGTTTGATCAAGATACGCTTATTCGTATATTTGATCCTAAACGTTTATCGACATCCGCAGCGATATTTGATGTGCAAAAATTAAAGTGGATGAATAACGCATATATTAAAGTGGCAGATATTGAAACGGTTATTAGCTTAGCTATGCCCCATTTAATTAAAGCAGGCAAATTGCCTGAGAGGATGGATGATGCACAAAGAAAATGGGCCGAAGACGTCATCGGTTTATATCGGGAACAATTGAGGTATGGTGCTGAAATCGTTCAATTAACTGATTTGTTTTTCAAACAATCGATTACGTATGATGAAGCAGCGATGGATGTTTTAAAAGGAGAGCAAGTTCCGGAGGTATTGCAAGTTTTCACAGATAAACTTATTCATCTTGACGAGTTTAGTAAGGAATCAATTAAAGCTGAAATAAAAGCAACACAGAAAGAAACAAAACATAGAGGGAAGAAGTTGTTTATGCCGATTCGTGTTGCAACAACTGGACAAACCCATGGTCCAGAATTACCTCATGCAATTGAATTATTAGGCAAAGAAGTCGTTTTAACAAGACTTGATGAGGTTTTAAAAAAAAATTGAAGCTTAATTATTCACATCTGAGCGTAAATGTAATATAGTATTTATACGATAAAAATGGACATTCACTTGAACGATGATAAGGATAAGTAAAAAGCAAATGACTTACACAGAGAGAGTCACCTAAGGCTGGAAGTGACTTTAAGCAATGCTTTTGAAATGCCCCTTAGAGTCCGTTATGGAAAAAAGTACATAGCGGCGGAGCCTCTACCGTTATCAGAGCAGAAGTTGGGAGATCATATAATCACCAAACAGAGTGGAACCGCGCTGTAAGCGTCTCTGTGTAAAGTATAATTACACAGAGACGCTTTTTATATTATTAATTATCGAATAAAGGGAGAGGGGTTTGTTCTGTGGGAATTTTCAAACGAATGAAAGAAGACATGAATGTTGTATTTGAACAAGATCCAGCAGCCCGAACCTATTTTGAGGTATTCTTAACATACTCCGGTCTGCATGCGATATGGTCACACCGTGTTGCTCATGCATTATATAAACGGAATTTCTTTTTCATTGCAAGAGTTATATCACAATTTAATCGCTTTTTTACTGGTATTGAAATTCATCCTGGGGCAAAAATAGGCAGAAGGTTTTTTATCGATCATGGCATGGGTGTTGTAATTGGTGAGACATGTGAAATTGGCGACAATGTGACAATCTATCAAGGAGTGACATTAGGAGGGACTGGAAAAGAAAAAGGCAAGCGCCACCCGACTGTAAAAGATAATGCGCTAATAGCCACCGGTGCCAAGGTGCTTGGGTCGATAACGATTGGAGAAAGTTCAAAGGTTGGTGGTGGGTCGGTGGTTTTGCGTGATGTGCCAGACCACTCCACAGTGGTAGGTATCCCGGGACGTGTTGTTGTACAGAATGGAGAAAAGGTGCGTAAAAACTTAGACCATCACAAATTGCCAGACCCTGTATCTGAACGTTGTGATAAGCTGCAAAAAGAAATTGATATATTAAGAGCAGAGATAAAGAAGTTAAAAGAGGAGGATTAGGAGCATGACGATCACACTATATAATACATTAACTCGTGAAAAGGAGCCGTTTAAACCTTTAGAAGAAGGGAAAGTAAGCATGTATGTATGCGGCCCTACCGTATATAATTATATTCATATTGGAAATGCAAGGCCTGCAATTGTTTTTGATATGGTTCGGCGTTATTTTGAATATAGAGGCTATCATGTGAATTATGTATTAAATTTCACGGATGTTGACGACAAAATTATTAATGCAGCAAAGGAACTAGGTGAGGAAGTTCCTGATGTTGCGAATCGCTTTATCGAAGCATATTTAAGCGATGTGGAAGCATTAGGGGTTAAAAAGGCAACACATAATCCGCGGGTAACAGAAACGATGGACGATATAATAGCATTTATTGAAACCTTAATCGAAAAAGATTTTGCTTACGCTGTAAATGGGGATGTTTACTTTAAGCCAAGAGCATTTAATGGATATGGAAAATTATCACATCAATCTATTGATGACCTAAGGTCGGGTGCACGTATAAAAGTGGGGGAACAGAAGCAGGATCCGCTGGATTTTGCATTGTGGAAGCATGCGAAAGAAGGAGAGATTGCCTGGGACTCCCCTTGGGGTAGAGGACGTCCGGGCTGGCATATTGAATGTTCAGCGATGGCTAAAAGATATCTTGGAGAAACCATTGATATTCACGCAGGTGGTCAGGACTTAGCCTTTCCGCATCACGAAAATGAGATTGCACAATCTGAGGCTGGAAATGAAAAAACATTTGCTAATTATTGGCTGCATAATGGATATATTAATATTGATAATGAAAAAATGTCTAAATCACTTGGCAACTTTGTGTTGACCCGGGAATTAATCGAACAGCATGACCCTCAGGTTATCCGATTTTTCATGTTAAGTGTACATTATCGTAATCCAATAAATTTTACAGAAGAACTGCTTGAAAGTGCTAAACACAGCTTAGAGAGAATAAAAACAGCTTATTCTAATCTAGAGCATCGGAAAAAATCGAGTTTAAATCTGGATGAAGAGGCAGATCAATGGTTGGAAAAAGTAAAAAGCTTAGCTGACCAATTTAAGGCAGAAATGGATGATGATTTTAATACTGCAAATGCTATATCCGTACTGTTTGAATTAACTAAAGAAGCGAATCGTTATTTAGAATCTAAGCAAACATCAACAAAGGTTATTCAAGCTTTTCAAGATACTATTTTAGCAATTTTAGGAGTTCTTGGAATTGATATAAAGCAAGAAGAGGAAATGCTTGATGAAGAAATAGAATCCCTTATTCAAGAAAGAACAGAAGCAAGAAAAAATCGAGATTTTGAACGAGCGGATAAAATTCGGGATACGCTAAAAGAAAAGAACATTATTTTAGAAGACACAGCACAAGGTGTTCGTTGGAAGCGAGGCTGAACATGGGTTTAGATGTGAAACAAACAAAAAGTTTAGCACTTGCTTATATGGGTGACGCCGTTTATGAATTACATGTGAGAGAATATTTACTAAAAACGGGTCAAGTAAAGCCAAATAAATTACACCAAAAAGCAATTGAATTCGTTTCTGGAAAAGCGCAAGCAACGATCATTTTATATTGGATAAAAGCTGATTATTTATCTGAAGAAGAGAGTCGGGTTGTTGCGCGAGGCAGAAATGCCAAATCCGGCTCGATTCCTAAGAATATGAGTGTGCAAACTTACAGGTACAGCACGGCATTTGAAGCATTGCTTGGTTATCATTATCTTTTAAACAATAGAGAAAGGCTAACGGAATTATTATCGGATGCTGTAGAATTTATCGAAAGGGGTGATGAAGGTGGATAGTGAAATCATAATTGGAAAAAATCCAGTAATAGAGGCATTAAATTCCCGGCGGTCTATCAATAAAGTTCTGATTTCTGAGCAGTTAAACAAAGGTATGCAGGGAAAGTTAAGACGGCTGGCTAAAGAATCAGATACGATCGTACAACAAACTCCAAAGAAAAAATTGGATCAGTTAGTAAGCGGTAATCACCAAGGAGTGATTGCCTATGTAGCTCCTTATCAGTACGCGGAACTAGAGGACTTGTTTGAAAAGGCAAAATCAAAAAATGAAGCTCCATTTTTAATCATTTTGGATGAATTGGAAGATCCGCACAATTTAGGGTCTATCTTACGTACCGCTGATGCAACAGGTGCTCATGGGGTCATTATCCCGAAAAGGCGTTCAGTAGGATTGACTGCAACAGTAGCTAAAACAGCAGTGGGGGCTTTAGAACACATCCCGGTTGTTCGAGTCACTAATATAGCAAATACGATTGAAAAGCTGAAACAAGAAAACATATGGGTGATTGGAACAGATGCTAGAGGGGAAGAAGATTATCGTGAACTTGATGGAGGACTCCCTATTGCTCTTGTGATTGGAAATGAAGGAAAGGGAATAAGCCGACTGGTAAAGGAAAAATGTGATTGGACAGTCAGCCTGCCTATGAAAGGACAAGTTTCATCCCTTAACGCGTCGGTGGCATGCAGTTTACTGCTTTATGAAGTATATCGCAAAAGGAATCCGATTAGAAAATGATAATGGATGTACTGGTAGTAGACGGATATAATATTATTGGGGCATGGGACGAATTAAAAAAAATAAAAGAAAACGATATGGGGCAGGCGCGTGACCGTTTAATTGATTTAATGGCCGAGTACAAAGCATATTCAGGGTTACGTGTAATTGTTGTATATGATGCTTATTATGTTCCGGGTATGAGTAGTAAATATAATACTCATAAAGTCGAGGTAATATATACAAAAGAAAAAGAAACGGCGGATGAATGTATTGAAAGGCTAGTGAAGACTTTAATGAATGTAAAAAACAAAGTATATGTAGCTACATCCGATTATGCGGAACAACGGACTATTTTTGGGCAAGGTGCACTTCGTAAGTCTGCAAGAGAACTTTCTATTGAGCTTAAAAGTATTGACAAAGAAATTAAGGAGAAGATAGAACAACATAAAACAATGCAGCCGCAGTCTAAGATACATTTAGACCAGGATGTTATGGAAAAATTCGAAAAATGGCGAAGAGGACATATATAGACGGGTTTTCAAAGTGTTCTTCGCTTTTTCCTGCATTGAGTTCTTAAGGTACATATTGTATAATGTTCTCACTTGAATCTATTAATCTAGCTAGCTGTTTTTATTGACTTGCAATGTGGCGGGGGGTCATCATTAGTGAAGGTCAAGCAAATAACGAAGAAAGATAATAAACGTTTACATACGCTCGTTGATGATGAAATTTTAACGTTGATTCATCAAGGAAATAGCTATGCTTTGGATTTTTTAATAACTAAATATAAAAACTTTGTCAGAGCGAAGGCGAGAACTTATTTTTTAATAGGGGCAGATAAAGAGGATATTATTCAGGAAGGAATGATCGGTCTATATAAGGCCATTCGAGATTACGATGGGGACAAGCTAGCTTCATTTAAAGCGTTTGCAGAATTATGTATCACTCGTCAAATTATTACAGCAATTAAAACAGCGACAAGGCAAAAGCATATTCCGCTTAATTCTTATGTATCGCTTGATAAACCAATTTACGATGAAGAAACAGACCGGACCCTATTAGATGTTATTGCCGGATCAAAAGCGATAGATCCGCAAGAATTGATTGTAAACCGCGAAAAATTTTTTAATATGGAATTAAAATTATCGGAATTATTAAGCGGTTTAGAAAAAAAGGTACTCCAACTATATTTAGACGGATGTTCCTACCAGGAAATTTCTGTTGAATTAAAACGTCACGAAAAGTCGATTGATAATGCATTGCAGCGGGTAAAACGTAAATTGGAAAAATTGGTAGGCGCAAACGAGCTACCTTTGTAAAGATACTTTCAAAGCAGCCCTGATAACCTTAAACATTGACATAGATTTATAACCATGCTACATTTATATGAGCAAAAACCCACAGGCGGGGTGGAACGATGAATAAGAAAATAGCATTAGCGTGTTCAGAGTGTGCAAGTAGAAATTACACAACGAATAAAAATGTATCCACACACCCTAAACGACTGGAAGCACAGAAATTTTGCAAGAACTGTGGAAAACATACATTGCATCGTGAGACGAAATAGCGAATGCTAAGGGGGTACGAGTGTGAAGCTTTTTCAATTTTTTAAGAACGTATCTCGGGAAATGAAGAAGGTAAGCTGGCCTAATGGTCGTGAATTAACAAGTTACACGATAACTGTTATTTCAACAGTAGCATTTGTAGCAGTATTTTTCGCATTAATTGATCTTGGGATTACACAACTTTTAAATGCTTTTTTTGAATAAATAGTTGAATTATATGCTATAATGAATATAGCCGAATATAATTTCTGACAAAACCCGGATTAACGGGTTTTTTAATATTGCTTAAAATGATGTGAAAGCATGATGACTTTATGCAATGTTAATCACAAATGAGAATAGAGAGCAAATAGCCTTAATAAGGGAGGGAAGGGACAAATCACATTGTCCTGATCGTATGGAAAAAAACTGGTATGTTATTCATACATACTCTGGGTATGAAAACAAAGTGAGGACGAATCTCGAAAAACGTGTAGAGTCAATGGGAATGGAAGACAAAATCTTTCGTGTTATTGTCCCGGAGGAAGAAGAAACAGAAATAAAAAATGGTAAAAAGAAAGTCTCTAAGAAAAAGTTCTTCCCGGGCTATGTGTTGGCGGAAATGATTATGACAGACGATTCTTGGTATGTTGTAAGAAATACGCCGGGGGTGACCGGATTTGTAGGTTCGAGCGGACAAGGAGCAAAACCAACACCACTATTACCAGAAGAAGTAGATACATTGCTGAAAAAGATGGGCATGAGCGATCCAGTTGTTCAGGTTGACTTTGAGGTAAAAGAAAATGTTCGTGTGACAGACGGTCCATTTTCGGAATTCACAGGAACAATCGAACATATTGATATGGATAAGCAGAAACTGAGAGTTCATGTTAACATGTTTGGAAGAGAAACACCGGTGGAATTAGACTTTTCGCAGGTTGAAAAACTATAAAAATAGAAATATAATGTGATAAAATCGAATGATTATATCGAATGATTATAAAATGATCTTGCATTATATGATAATTTATGCTAAAATTTTTTTGTTATTCATGCTCGGTATTTAATAGAGCTGTTTAATTATGAGTGGGAGGGAACGGTAAGAACCCTATTACCACATCACGGACTTTAAGGAGGTGTGTCTCGTGGCTAAAAAAGTAATCAAGTTAGTAAAATTGCAAATTCCTGCAGGGAAAGCGAATCCGGCACCGCCAGTTGGACCGGCATTAGGTCAAGCAGGTGTTAATATCATGGGATTTTGTAAAGAGTTTAATGCACGTACGCAAGAGCAAGCTGGGATGATCATTCCGGTTGAAATTACGGTGTTTGAAGATCGTTCATTTACGTTTGTGACAAAAACTCCACCGGCTGCTGTACTATTGAAAAAAGCAGCAGGAATTGATACTGCATCAGGTGAACCTAACCGTAATAAAGTTGCAACTGTAAAGCGCGATAAAGTAAAAGAAATCGCGGAAACGAAAATGCAAGACTTGAATGCTGCAGATGTAGAAGCAGCAATGCGTATGGTTGAAGGAACTGCTCGCAGTATGGGCATTTCAATTGAAGATTAATTCTAAAACAAAATACGGTACTGGTTGCGAATCGATTTTGCTCCTCGCAACCTTTTTCATGAATAAATGGATGAGATGAAGGTGTAAAGACTTTCGCCTATCATCTGTGTACTTTATAAAAGTCTTTGTGCTTTTAAGTGGGAGGTACTACCGTTATAACCACAATAAAGGAGGAAACAAAATGGCTAAAAGAGGTAAGAAATATCAAGAAGCTACAAAGCTTATTGATCGATCAAAAGCTTATGACATAAAAGAAGCTGTTCGTATATTAAAAGAAACTGCTAAAGCAAACTTTGATGAAACTGTTGAAGTTGCTTTCCGCTTAGGAGTGGATCCTAAGAAGGCAGATCAGCAAATTCGCGGGGCAATGGTATTGCCGCACGGTACAGGGAAAACACAGCGTGTGCTAGTATTTGCGAAAGGTGATAAAGTACAAGAAGCGGAAGCTGCTGGTGCAGACTATGTTGGAGATCAAGACCTAATCAACAAAATAAACCAAGGATGGTTTGATTTTGATGTGGTTGTAGCTACTCCGGACATGATGGCTGAAGTAGGTAAGCTTGGTCGTGTGCTTGGACCAAAAGGTCTTATGCCAAACCCGAAAACAGGAACAGTAACTTTTGAAATTGAAAAAGCAGTTAAGGAAATCAAAGCAGGTAAAGTTGAATACCGCGTTGATAAGTCCTCAAACATTCATGTTCCTATTGGAAAAATTTCATTTGACAATGAGAAGTTGGCAGAAAACTTCGTTGCTATTATGGAGACCATTGTAAGAGTGAAACCACAAACAGCAAAAGGAAATTATGTGCGCAATGTGTCTGTTACTTCAACAATGGGCCCTGGTATCAAAGTGGATTCTTCTGAATTCACAAAGTAATTGTTGACTTTTCATTGCCGATTAGTTATACTAAAATGCGTTATAAAAGAATACGTTGAACCGTAGACAGCAGGTGCGAAGTGAACGCTTAATTTCCTGCCGAGGTATTAAAGACAGATAAACAATCCTTATGATTATTATTTGTTAAAAAGCCTCCATGTCTACATGGAGGCTTTGTTAATAATAGAGCCTATGTCTAGTGCGGGTAAACGATGTAATGAATGTCTTAGGAGGTGGAATAATGTCTAATGTTATTGAAAAAAAGAAACAGTTAGTTCAAGAAATTTCGGATAAATTTAAAGCGAGTCAAAGTACTCTGTTAGTGGACTATCGAGGACTTGATGTAGCTGAAGTAACAGAATTACGAAAAGAACTCCGTGAAGCTGGCGTAGATTATAAGGTTTATAAAAACACAATGACACGACGTGCTGCTACGGATGCGGAATTAGAAGAATTAAATGATTTGCTAGTTGGTCCGACTGCAATAGCTTTCAGTAATGACGATGTAATAGCACCCGCTAGAATCATTAATGATTTTGCTAAAGAGCATGAAGCATTAGAAATCAAAGGTGGCGTTATCGAAGGAAATGTAGCGTCTCTTGAACAAATTAAAGAGCTTGCAGACTTACCAAATTACGAAGGCATGGTTTCTATGTTGCTTAGCGTGCTTCAAGCACCTGTACGAAACTTTGCATATGCTGCAAAAGCTGTTGCAGAACAAAAGGAAGAAGAAGGCGCATAATTGCGAGTTAAAATATTATTAAAAATGGAGGAAAAATATCATGACTAAAGAACAAATCATTGATGCGATAAAAGAAATGTCAGTTTTAGATTTAAATGATCTAGTAAAAGCAATTGAGGAAGAATTTGGTGTAACAGCGGCTGCACCAGTTGCGGTAGCAGGCGGAGCAGGCGGCGGAGAAGCTGCTGAAGAAAAAACAGAATTTGATGTAGTACTTGAAGATGCTGGATCTTCAAAAATCAAGGTGGTTAAAGCTGTTCGTGAAATTACTAGCCTTGGCCTTAAAGATGCAAAAGAATTAGTAGATAATGCACCAAAAGCTGTTAAAGAAGGCGCGTCAAAAGAAGAAGCTGAAGAAATCAAAGGTAAACTTGAAGAAGTTGGCGCAACTGTAGAAGTTAAGTAATTTCATAAGTGAAAATTTAGAAGGTTAATTATACAGGAAACAGCCTTTTACGCAAATATATTAATAAGGAGCTCGTCGTTATACGGCGAGCTCTACATATCAATGGCAACTTAATTTTATTATCTTAAAACACATCTATAAATCCCGTTTACACAATACGATCAAAGTAGGTGCCCTAATGTCTGAGCATTACTTTTCACATAAACCCCAATCTAAAAGCTCGCCCAAAACATGGACTTATCAATTAAAGGAAAAGGAATATACATTCACCAGTGACGTTGGTGTATTTTCTAAAAACGAAGTAGATTTCGGCACGAGGTTGCTGATAGAACAGTTCAAGCCGCCGGCGATCGAAGGTGATTTTTTGGACCTTGGTTGCGGTTATGGACCAATAGGGATTGTTTTAGCTGATAACAATAGAAATAGGAATGTTGTAATGAGCGATGTTAATGAAAGAGCGATCATGCTGGCTGTGCAGAATGCTAATCAAAATAACATTAGTAATGCAGAGTTTGTTCAAAGTGATCGTTTCACTAATTTAAGGCAACGCTCTTTTGGTGCTGTTATCACAAATCCGCCAATTAGAGCAGGAAAGAAGATCGTTCATAAAATGTTTGAAGACAGTAAGTGCGCTCTGTGCAAAAATGGTGACTTATGGGTAGTGATTCAAAAAAAGCAAGGGGCGCCCTCTGCGATGGATAAGATGGAAGAGATATTTGGAAATGTGGAAGTTGTTGCTCGTAAAAAAGGGTATTTTATATTACGATCATCAAATAGTTGACCTATCTATCACTATATGGTAGCATAGTAAAATGCCAACAAAGGGTTTTCTTTGTCAAGAGAATTTTATGTTGAAGATTGTATAAAATGTTTTTAATAGGAAACACTGAATAGAATGTCAGGGGAATTGTGTTTGAGATAAGAGATAAGTCCTCTTTCTTCTTATACTTTATATCTTGGATGATATACCTCTTCATTATATTGCGGAGTGAATATAATCATTTAAATTTATTTTTCTATTAAAAATAATAACCTATAATTTAAAATAGCACAAGTGAATAACCGTGTTTCTTTTCGTTTTTTTGTCAGATAAAAAAGGAAAAAATGATAATAACGGCATTTGTGTTACACTAGATTATTTTTCTATAAAAGTATAAGAAGAATGATGGCTTGCATTTTAAGTGATAGTTACTTGGAAATTCTTTGCTATAGGTAGTTATGATCTGCCTATTTCGTCATGTGAAACAGAAGGATAAAGCTAAAGACTAAATGTTTTTAGCATTAATATAACAATCAATCATTTTTTCATAAACAAGTAGTTGTATGTTGATTGGTTCTGAAAAATGTGATTTGAGGGGTGAAGCTGTTGACAGGCCAACTAGTTCAGTATGGGCGCCACCGCCAGCGCAGAAGCTACGCGCGTATCAGTGAGGTTTTAGATTTACCAAATTTAATCGAAATTCAAACTGCTTCTTATAACTGGTTTTTAGAAGAAGGTTTGAAGGAAATGTTTAAAGACATTTCTCCAATTGAGGATTTCACAGGGAATTTATCTCTGGAATTCATTGATTACAGTTTGGGGGAACCTAAATATCCTGTAGAAGAATCAAAAGACAGAGATGTTACCTATAATGCTCCACTTCGTGTGAGAGTGCGATTAATTAATAATGAAACAGGAGAAGTGAAGGAACAAGAGGTCTTTATGGGAGACTTTCCGTTAATGACAGAAACAGGAACTTTTGTTATTAATGGAGCGGAACGTGTAATTGTATCACAGCTCGTCCGTTCACCAAGTGTCTATTATAATGAAAAGATAGATAAAAATGGTAAAAGAGGCTTAACAGCAACCGTTATACCTAATAGAGGAGCATGGCTGGAGCTTGAGACGGATGCAAAAGATGTTGTGCATGTCCGAATAGACCGCACACGTAAATTACCTATAACAGTCTTATTGCGTGCGTTAGGCTTCAGTACAGATCAAGAAATAATTGATCTTTTAGGGGATAATGAATATCTCAAAAACACATTAGAAAAGGATAATACAGAAACTACAGAGAAGGCTCTTCTTGAGATTTATGAGCGTTTGCGCCCCGGTGAACCTCCTACGGTTGAAAACGCAAAAAGCTTATTAATTTCACGATTTTTTGATGCGAAACGCTATGATTTGGCTCATGTAGGACGTTATAAAATGAACAAAAAGCTTAATATCCAAAATCGCCTTTTCAACCAAGTTTTAGCTGAGCCTATCGTTGATCAAGAAACTGGAGAAGTTCTGGCGCAAAAGGGTGATAGATTAGAACGTAAACTGTTAGATAAAATTATTCCATATTTGGAAGATGAGGAAAATAGGCTTGGAGAAAGAATGTTGGAACCGCAAGAGGCGCTTCTTGAGGATCCAATTCGTTTGCAATCCATTCAAATTATCGACCCTACCGATCCAGATGGAGAAAGAGAGTTAACGATAATAGGGAATGCAGGTGTTGACCGAGACATAAAAAACATTACTCCAGCAGATATTTTATCTTCGATTAGTTATTTCTTTAATCTCCTACATCATGTTGGAAATACAGATGATATTGATCATTTGGGAAATAGACGACTTCGTTCTGTAGGGGAATTGCTGCAAAATCAATTCAGGATTGGTTTGTCTCGTATGGAACGTGTTGTACGAGAGCGTATGTCAATTCAAGATACATCGAGCATTACACCACAACAACTAATAAATATTCGTCCAGTGATTGCTTCAATCAAAGAGTTTTTTGGAAGTTCCCAGCTTTCGCAATTTATGGATCAGACAAATCCATTAGCTGAGTTAACACATAAACGTCGATTATCTGCGTTGGGACCAGGAGGTTTGACGCGGGAACGCGCAGGATTTGAAGTACGAGATGTTCACTATTCCCACTATGGTCGTATGTGTCCGATTGAAACTCCTGAGGGTCCGAACATCGGTCTGATTAACTCTTTGTCCAGTTATGCAAAGGTAAATAAATTTGGTTTTATTGAAACGCCTTATCGACGTGTTGACCCAAGCACGGGTAAAGTAACAGCTCAAATCGATTATTTAACCGCTGATGAGGAAGATAATTACGTTGTTGCCCAGGCGAACGCCAGACTAGATGAAGACGGAAGTTTTTCAGACGAAGAAGTTATTGCTCGCTTTCGCGGGGAAAACACGATTGTTCCTCGTGATCAGATCGATTATATGGACGTGTCTCCAAAGCAAGTTGTCTCTGCAGCAACAGCGTGTATTCCGTTCCTGGAAAATGACGACTCCAACCGAGCGTTAATGGGTGCGAACATGCAGCGTCAAGCAGTACCGCTTATGGAACCTGAAGCGCCTATCGTTGGTACGGGAATGGAATATGTATCTGGTAAAGACTCAGGTGCTGCTATTATTTGCCGAAACGATGGCGTTGTTGAACGTGTAGAAGCAAAAGAGGTTCTTGTACGCCGCGTTGCTGAAGTAGACGGAAAAGAAGTTAAAGGGGACCTTGATCGTTATCGTTTAGAGAAATATATTCGTTCAAACCAAGGTACATGCTACAACCAGCGTCCTATTGTAAGCGAAGGGGACCGAGTCACCAAAGGAGAAGTTCTTGCTGATGGACCATCCATGGAAAACGGCGAGCTCGCATTAGGCCGTAATGTACTTGTTGGCTTTATGACTTGGGAAGGGTATAACTATGAAGATGCGATCATTATGAGCGAAAGACTTGTGAAGGATGATGATTATACATCTATTCATATAGAGGAGTATGAATCGGAATCTCGAGATACAAAACTAGGTCCAGAAGAAATAACAAGAGACATTCCGAATGTCGGTGAAGACGCTCTGAAAAACCTTGATGAACAAGGCATTATACGTGTGGGAGCAGAGGTTACTGATGGGGATATCCTTGTAGGTAAGGTAACGCCAAAGGGTGTAACCGAACTTTCAGCAGAAGAAAGATTATTGCATGCTATCTTTGGAGAAAAAGCGCGTGAAGTTCGAGATACCTCACTCCGCGTGCCTCATGGTGCAGGAGGGATTGTACTTGATGTTAAGATTTTCAATCGCGAAGATGGCGACGAGCTACCTCCAGGGGTTAACCAATTAGTTCGTGCTTACATTGTCCAAAAGCGTAAGATTTCAGAAGGGGATAAAATGGCAGGTCGTCACGGAAATAAAGGGGTAATTTCCAAAATTCTACCTGAGGAAGACATGCCTTTCTTACCGGATGGCACTCCAATCGATATTATGCTTAACCCATTAGGTGTTCCGTCACGTATGAACATTGGGCAAGTCTTTGAATTACATTTGGGAATGGCTGCAAAGAAATTAGGGCTCCATGTAGCTTCACCAGTATTTGATGGAGCGACAGAGCAAGATGTTTGGGATACCCTTGATGAGGCGGGGATGCCTAGAGATGCTAAAACTATTCTTTATGATGGAAGAACAGGAGAGCCATTCGACAACCGGGTTTCTGTGGGAATATCGTATATGATTAAACTTTCACATATGGTTGATGACAAGCTGCATGCACGTTCAACTGGTCCATATTCTCTTGTTACCCAACAGCCGCTTGGTGGTAAAGCGCAATTTGGCGGACAGCGTTTTGGAGAAATGGAAGTATGGGCACTTGAAGCGTATGGAGCAGCATATACACTGCAAGAAATATTAACTGTTAAATCCGATGATGTTGTTGGAAGAGTTAAAACGTATGAATCTATTGTGAAAGGCGATAATGTATCAGAACCTGGAGTGCCAGAATCATTCAAAGTATTGATTAAAGAATTACAAAGTCTTGGCCTGGATGTAAAAATGCTTTCCGGTGACCAAGCAGAAATTGATTTGCGAGAACTTGAAGAGGAAGATTCGCAATCTGCAAGTAAACTCAACTTAGAAGTTGAAGAAAGCTAAAACAACGGAATGTAGACTTATGTGCTGTACATAAGTTTACTTCTCCGGTTTTATCATAAAAGGTTGAAGTACTTAGTGATAATGTTAAAAAGGCATAAATGTACAATTTATCTGAACTGACATACAAAATGATAAGAAGATAAATTAGGGTGAAATCGGACAAAAAAAGGGAGGTAGGCCCCTTGTTAGATGTAAATAACTTTGAGTATATGAAAATTGGGTTAGCGTCATCAGAGAAAATTCGCTCCTGGTCTTATGGAGAAGTAAAGAAACCAGAAACGATCAACTATCGTACCTTGAAACCAGAAAAAGACGGTTTGTTTTGTGAACGTATATTTGGCCCGCAAAAGGACTGGGAATGTCATTGCGGTAAGTATAAGCGTGTACGCTATAAAGGAGTCGTTTGTGACCGGTGCGGAGTGGAAGTTACAAAGGCCAAAGTTCGTCGTGAACGAATGGGACATTTAGAACTTGCCGCTCCGGTATCGCATATTTGGTATTTTAAAGGGATCCCAAGCCGAATGGGTCTTGTTTTAGACATGTCTCCAAGAGCATTAGAGGAAGTTATCTATTTTGCTGCATATATTGTTACGGATCCAGGCGATACACCCCTTGAGAAAAAACAATTATTATCAGAAAAAGAATATCGTACTTATTACGATAAATATGGAAAATCATTTAAAGCCCAAATGGGTGCTGAAGCAATAAGAAAATTGTTGCAGGATATTGATTTGGATAAAGAAGTAGAAGCCTTGAAGGAAGAACTTAATACGGTTTCAGGCCAGCGTAGGACACGTGCAATCAGAAGGCTGGAAGTGATGGAGGCTTTTAGAAACTCTGGCAATGATACATCTTGGATGATTCTGGATGTTTTACCTATTATTCCTCCAGAGATCAGACCGATGGTTCAACTTGATGGTGGACGATTTGCAACTTCTGATTTAAATGATTTATATCGAAGAGTTATTAACCGAAATAACCGCTTGAAGCGTTTACTAGATCTTGGGGCTCCTAGTATTATTGTGCAAAACGAGAAACGGATGTTGCAAGAATCGGTAGATGCGTTAATTGATAATGGCCGTCGTGGCCGTCCGGTTACAGGTCCTGGAAACCGCCCATTAAAATCCTTATCACATATGCTAAAAGGTAAGCAAGGGCGTTTCCGTCAGAACTTACTAGGGAAGCGCGTGGATTATTCTGGACGATCTGTAATTGTGGTTGGTCCTAATCTAAAAATGTATGAATGTGGTTTGCCAAAAGAAATGGCTTTAGAATTATTTAAGCCATTTGTTATGAAAGAACTTGTTGAGCAAGGGATTGCTCATAATATTAAATCGGCAAAACGTAAAATTGAGCGTGTCCATCCAGATGTGTGGGATATTCTAGAAGAGGTTATCAAAGAACACCCTGTCATGCTTAACAGAGCACCAACTCTGCACAGACTGGGGATTCAAGCCTTTGAGCCTAAGCTAGTAGAAGGACGTGCAATACGTTTGCACCCTCTAGTCTGTACGGCATATAATGCAGACTTTGATGGTGACCAAATGGCAGTCCACGTTCCATTATCTGCTGAGGCACAAGCGGAAGCGCGTATTTTAATGCTTGCAGCGCAAAACATATTAAACCCTAAAGATGGAAAACCAGTTGTTACACCGTCGCAAGATATGGTTTTAGGTAACTATTATTTAACGCTGGAACGTAAGGGTGCAGTTGGTGAAGGAAGCATATTTAAAGATGCGGATGAGGCCTTAATGTCTTATCAAAATGGATATGTCCATCTGCATAGCAGGATTGCAGTAGATGCAGGCAGCTTGGACAACAAAACATTTACCGAAGAACAGCATGATCAATTGCTATTGACTACTGTCGGTAAATTAATCTTTAATGAAATCTTACCGGATTCGTTCCCGTATATAAACGAGCCAACGAATAGTAACTTGGAAGTAAAAACACCTGATAAGTATTTTGTAAACACGGACATTGATGTAAAAGAGGAAATAAAAAAACGTGAATTAATCGGTCCGTTTAAGAAAGGTATCCTCGGAGATATTATTGCAGAGGTCTTTAAGCGATTTAAAATCAGTGAAACATCTAAGATGCTGGACCGCATGAAAGACTTAGGTTTTGCTTATTCTACAAAAGCAGGGATGACTGTAGGTGTCTCTGATATCGTGGTGTTAGGGGAAAAGGAAAAGATTTTAGATGAAGCACAGACTAAAGTGGATAACGTACAAAAAACATTCCGTAGAGGTTTAATCACGGAGGAAGAGCGTTATGACAGAGTTATTGCAATTTGGTCTGATGCGAAAGATGAGATTCAAGACAAGTTGATGAAGTCCCTAAGTGACACGAACCCTATCTTTATGATGAGTGACTCAGGGGCGAGAGGTAACGCCTCTAACTTTACACAGCTTGCTGGTATGCGCGGTCTGATGGCAAACCCGGCTGGTGAAATAATTGAGTTGCCTATTAAATCCAGCTTCCGTGAAGGTCTGACAGTGCTAGAGTACTTTATCTCTACACACGGAGCACGAAAAGGTTTAGCAGATACAGCACTTAAAACAGCTGACTCTGGATATTTAACGAGACGTCTTGTAGACGTTGCGCAGGATGTTATTGTCCGTGAGGCGGATTGTGGTACAGACCGAGGCTTGAAAGTTTCTGCATTAACAGTAGGTACAGAGCTAATTGAGCCATTAATTGATCGTCTAATCGGACGTACTCTATTTGAAACAGTTAAACATCCTGAAACTGGGCAAATAATTGCTGAAGAAGATACAGTTGTATCTGAAGATCAAGCAAAACAAATTATCGATGCTGGTATTGAACAAGTAACCATTCGATCTGCATTCACTTGTAATACAAAACATGGCGTTTGTCAGAAGTGTTATGGACGCAACCTTGCTACGGGTGACGAAGTCGAAGTTGGTGAGGCTGTAGGTATTATTGCTGCACAATCTATTGGAGAGCCTGGTACACAGCTGACTATGCGTACATTCCACACTGGTGGTGTTGCAGGTGATGATATCACGCAAGGTTTACCTCGTATTCAGGAACTATTTGAAGCGAGAAATCCAAAAGGTCAATCTGTCATTAGTGAGATCTTTGGAACAATTGAAGAAATCAAAGAAGGAAAGGATAAGCAGGAAATTGTTGTTCAGGGCGAAGTAGAGCAACGAGAGTACACAGCTCCATTTAATGCTCGTCTAAAAGTATCTGTAGGTGATAAAGTAATTGCAGGGCAAGAATTAACGGAAGGCTCTGTTGATCCGAAAGAGCTATTGCGGGTACAAGGTGTAGAAGGAGTTCAAGCTTACTTGTTGCGCGAAGTTCAACGTGTATATCGTATGCAAGGTGTTGAAATTGGCGATAAACACGTAGAAGTAATGGTTCGCCAAATGTTGCGTAAAATCAGAGTAGTAGAGTCTGGGGATACGGATGTACTACCTGGTTCACTCCTTGAATTGCATCAATTCAAGGAGGCAAACCAAGAGGTGCTACGTGAAGGTAAACAACCAGCAGTTGGTAAGCCGGTGTTGCTAGGTATTACAAAAGCATCTCTTGAGACAGATTCCTTCTTATCAGCCGCATCCTTCCAAGAGACAACAAAAGTCCTTACAGATGCAGCCATCAAAGGAAAACGCGATGATTTATTAGGACTAAAAGAAAACGTCATTATCGGTAAGCTTGTACCAGCTGGAACCGGTATGCAGAGGTATCGTAAAATAGAAGCCGATGTAGATGATCCAGAGGCGGAAGCAGACGAAGCAGAAGAGACGGAAGAAACAACAGAAACGATTAAATAGTAAAATATGGGTTAGTGGGGGTTAGGCTTATCTAATTCCCCCTTTCCGATATCACTTTAATGAGATATACCTGAGAACTCAAATATTGACAAAAAGTTGGTAAGCACTTATGAAAAATAGTAAAATTTAAGTTGACATTAAAAAAAGGTAATGATACTATATTCAAGGTGCTCCGATTTATACTTGTTACTTTGGAGGATATGATATGTCTTATGAAAAAGTGAGTCAGGTTCAATCATACATGGTTATCGGAACCAAACAAACACTTAAAGCCATGAAAAAAGGTGGAATAAGTAAAGTGTTTATTGCTGATGATGCAGATCAACAATTAACACAAAGGGTAGTTCATTTAGCAAAAGAGCTAAATATACCTTGTGAACGTGTAGATTCAATGAAAAAGCTAGGAACTGCTTGTGGCGTTGATGTCGCTACATCTACAGCGGGTGTAAAACAGCATTAGTTTTGGCGTAGCAACGCGAAGACTTTGTTTTTTACCGGAAGATGAACCACCTGGATGTGTGGTATTAGCAAACCTGATAATGTAGATAGTTACTAGTTTTTAATTTTACACAATTCTAATGGCAGTATATGTAATAAAGAAGAAAGGAGGAAAATAAAATGCCTACAATTAATCAACTTGTTCGAAAAGGCCGTGTTAATAAGCCTAAAAAGTATGACTCTCCAGCGCTTAATAGAGGGTACAACAGTTTCAAAAAACAATTCACTAACCTTAACTCTCCACAAAAACGTGGCGTTTGTACTCGTGTTGGTACATTGACACCTAAGAAACCGAACTCAGCACTTCGCAAATATGCACGTGTACGACTATCAAATAATATGGAAGTAACTGCATATATCCCTGGAATCGGGCACAACCTACAAGAACACAGTGTTGTATTGCTTCGTGGAGGTCGTGTTAAAGACTTACCAGGTGTTCGTTATCATATTGTAAGAGGTGCGCTTGACACTGCAGGTGTAGAAGGACGTGCACAAGGCCGTTCTAAATACGGTGCTAAAAAACCCAAAAAATAAAAAGCAATTTAGATAAAAAAGAAAGGAGGGGGACATATGCCTCGTAAAGGACCAGTACCTAAGCGCGATGTCTTACCAGATCCGCTTTATAATTCAAAATTAGTTACCCGCTTAATCAATCAGGTAATGCTAGATGGTAAGCGTGGAATAGCACAAAAAATTCTTTATAAAGCATTTGAACTCGTAAAACAAAGAAGCGGTCAAGACCCGATGGAAGTATTCGAACAAGCAATGAAAAACGTAATGCCAGTACTTGAAGTACGCGCACGCCGAGTTGGGGGATCAAACTACCAAGTTCCTATGGAGGTTCGCCCTGAAAGACGTCAGGCATTAGGTTTACGTTATCTTGTTAATTATTCACGTCTACGTGGAGAAAAAACAATGGAAGATCGTCTAGCCAATGAGATTCTAGATGCATCAAATAATACAGGCGCTTCCGTTAAAAGACGTGAAGAATTGCATAAAATGGCAGAAGCGAATAAAGCATTTGCACATTATCGCTGGTAATAAAAACTACACTATAAGCTTTTATAGAAAGGAGAAGAATACATGGCAAGAGAGTTCTCCTTGGAAAAGACACGCAATATCGGTATCATGGCCCACATTGATGCGGGAAAAACCACTACTACAGAGCGTATTCTTTTCTATACAGGACGCATTCATAAAATTGGCGAAACACATGAAGGTGCTTCACAAATGGACTGGATGGAACAAGAGCAAGACCGCGGAATTACGATCACTTCTGCAGCTACTACGGCTCAATGGAATGACCATCGTATTAATATCATTGATACACCTGGGCACGTAGACTTCACAGTAGAAGTTGAGCGCTCATTGCGTGTACTCGATGGAGCGGTAACAGTTCTTGATGCACAGTCTGGTGTGGAACCACAAACTGAAACTGTATGGCGTCAAGCAACAACATACGGGGTTCCAAGAATTGTTTTCATTAACAAAATGGATAAGGTTGGCGCAGACTTCCTTTATTCTACTAGTACTTTGAAAGATCGCTTAGGAGCTAATGCGCATCCAGTGCAGATGCCAATTGGTGCTGAAGACAATTTTGAAGGTATTATTGACCTGATTAATATGGAAGCACATTATTATTTGGATGACTTAGGAAGAAAAGCTGAATCTCGTGAAATTCCGGATGAATATAAAGAGAAGGCAGAGGAATTGCGAGGAGACTTAGTTGAATCAGTAGCTGAGCTTGATGAAGATCTAATGATGAAGTACCTTGAAGGTGAAGAAATTTCCAATGACGAATTGAGAAATGCTATTCGCCGAGCAACATTAGCAGTTGAGTTTTACCCTGTCTATTGCGGCTCAGCATTTAAAAACAAAGGTGTTCAGCTATTGCTTGATGGCGTAATCGATTATCTGCCAGCACCAACAGACGTTGCAGCAATTGAAGGTATCGTTCCTGGTACAGAAGAAACAATTACACGTGAATCTAGTGACGATGCACCGTTTTCAGCATTGGCGTTTAAAGTAATGACAGACCCTTATGTTGGAAAACTAACATTCTTCCGAGTATACTCCGGAACATTAAATTCAGGATCCTATGTTAAAAACTCTGTAAAAGACAAAAGAGAGCGTATTGGAAGAATCCTGCAAATGCATGCAAACTCTCGTGAAGAAATTTCTACCGTTTATGCAGGAGAAATTGTTGCAGGCGTTGGTTTGAAGGATACATCAACAGGGGATACCCTATGTGATGAGAAGAACCTTGTTATTCTTGAATCTATGGATTTCCCTGATCCAGTTATTGGTGTTGCTATTGAACCAAAAACAAAGGCAGACCAAGACAAAATGGGTATTGCACTCGGAAAGCTAGCTGAAGAGGACCCAACATTTACTACCGAGACGAATGTTGAAACAGGTCAGACAATTATTTCTGGAATGGGTGAACTTCACCTAGATGTTATTGTTGACCGTCTAAAACGTGAATTTAAAGTAGAAGCAAATGTTGGTGCACCACAGGTTGCTTACCGAGAAACATTCCGAAGTGCAGCAGAAGTAGAAGGTAAGTTCATTCGTCAGTCTGGTGGACGTGGACAATATGGTCACGTTTGGGTTAACTTTGAGCCAAATGAAGAAGGAGCCGGTTTTGAATTTGTAAACAAAATCGTTGGTGGTGTTGTTCCTCGTGAATACATTCCTTCTGTCCAATCTGGTATTGAAGAATCACTTGAAAATGGTGTGTTAGCTGGTTACCCAATGATTGATGTTAAAGCTACACTATATGATGGAAGTTATCATGACGTTGACTCCAATGAAATGGCATTTAAGATTGCCGGATCAATGGCGTTAAAAGCAGCGAAAGATAAATGTAATCCTGTTTTATTAGAGCCGATGATGAAAGTGGAAATTGTTATCCCTGAAGAATACATGGGTGACATTATGGGTGACGTCACTTCACGTCGAGGCCGTGTTGAAGGTATGGAAGCTCGCGGACCAGCACAACTTGTTAAAGGATTTGTTCCTCTTTCAGAAATGTTTGGTTATGCAACTGCACTTCGCTCAAACACACAAGGCCGTGGAACGTTTACAATGGTCTTTGATCATTATGAAGAGGTTCCAAAAAGTATTGCTGACGAAATTATCAAGAAAAATGTCGGTGAATAATTGATTTTTTCACAGATGTAAAGTATAACAATGATTGGAGGCGTAGTTACATACATAACTGCGCTCTAAAATAAAATCAAAAAAACTTTTTTCAACCAAAGGGAGGAATTATAAATGGCTAAAGAAAAATTTGATCGCTCAAAAAGTCACGTAAACATTGGTACTATTGGTCACGTTGACCATGGTAAAACTACATTAACTGCTGCAATTACGACTGTAATGCACAAAAAATCAGGTACTGGTGGGGCAATGGCTTATGACCAAATCGATGGTGCACCAGAAGAGAAAGAACGTGGAATCACAATTGCAACTTCTCACGTTGAGTATGAAACTGAAACTCGTCACTATGCACACGTAGACTGCCCAGGACACGCTGACTATGTTAAGAATATGATCACAGGTGCGGCACAAATGGACGGCGCTATTCTAGTAGTATCTTCTGCTGACGGTCCTATGCCACAAACTCGTGAGCACATTCTACTATCTCGTAACGTTGGAGTACCATCAATCGTTGTATTCCTAAACAAAACTGATATGGTTGATGACGAAGAATTACTAGAGCTAGTAGAAATGGAAGTACGTGATCTATTAACAGAATACGACTTCCCTGGTGATGATGTACCAGTAGTTAAAGGTTCTGCTCTTAAGGCACTTGAAGGTGATGCAGAGTATGAAGAAAAAATTGTTGAACTAATGGCTGCTGTGGACGAATATGTTCCAACACCTGAGCGTGACACTGACAAGCCATTCATGATGCCAGTAGAGGACGTTTTCTCTATTACAGGCCGTGGTACAGTTGCAACTGGCCGTGTTGAGCGTGGTCAAATTAAAGTCGGTGATGAGGTTGAAATCATCGGTCTTGCAGAAAAAGCTGAGAAATCTACTGTTACAGGAGTTGAAATGTTCCGTAAGCTACTAGACTATGCTGAAGCTGGAGACAACATAGGTGCTCTATTACGTGGTGTTGCACGTGAAGATATTAAGCGTGGTCAAGTTTTAGCAAAACCAGGTTCAATTACTCCTCATACAAAATTTAAATCAGAAGTATACGTACTATCTAAAGAAGAAGGTGGACGTCACACTCCATTTTTCCAAAATTATCGTCCACAATTCTACTTCCGTACTACTGACGTAACTGGTGTTATTGAATTACCAGAGGGAGTAGAAATGGTAATGCCTGGAGACAACATTGAAATGGCTGTTGAACTAATTTCTCCAATCGCTATTGAAGACGGTACACGCTTCTCTATTCGTGAAGGTGGACGTACTGTTGGTTCTGGTGTAGTAACTAGCATTGAAAAGTAATAACTATTAATTAAAAAGCAGATAGCGGTGAAACGCTATCTGCTTTTTGTAATATTTTTTTTATGAAAAATCACTGCTATCCCTTGCATTTACACCTTTGAATTTGTATAATACATAGATGTGCAATCTAATAGATCTTTTTTGAAATTGGCTTGCAAAAGCCGTATACATTCTTTATAATGAGAATGTTGGCTAAATGGGCGATGAAATGAAAGGTTGTTGACACACCCGGCCCCTTTGCCATGGCGGGTGGTCGAGAAATTTTCATGGAGAATGTCTGTTTTAAAATAGGCGACGAAGGAGGGAAAGTAATGGCAAAAGAAAAAATTCGAATTCGGTTAAAGGCTTATGACCATCGCATCTTGGATCAATCATCCGAGAAAATTGTAGACACTGCGAAACGTTCCGGTGCAAATGTTTCTGGACCGATTCCACTACCTACAGAAAAGAATGTTTACACAGTGCTACGTTCAGTGCATAAGTATAAAGATGCGCGCGAACAGTTCGAAATGCGTACACATAAGCGATTAATCGATATTGTTGATCCAACACCAAAAACTGTTGATTCGTTAATGCGTCTTGACTTACCATCCGGTGTGGATATTGAAATTAAATTATAATAGGAATGTTTAATATAGGAGGTGTAACGGATGACGAAAGGAATCTTAGGTCGTAAAATCGGCATGACTCAGCTTTTTTCAGATAATGGAGAACTAACTCCTGTAACAGTAATCCAGGCTGAGCCCAATGTAGTTTTGCAAAAAAGAACAATCGAAAATGATGGCTATGAGGCACTACAAATCGGATTTGCTGATAAAAAAGGATCACGTACAAATAAAGCGGAAAAAGGTCATGCTGAAAAAGCAAATACAGCCCCTAAGCGCTGCGTTCGTGAAATCCGTACCGCGAATCTTGATGAATATGAAGTTGGTCAAGAAATCAGCGTAGAAGTTTTTCAAACTGGCGATAAAATTGATGTGACAGGAACAACGAAAGGTAAAGGTTTCCAAGGTGCTATCAAACGTCACAATCAACATCGTGGACCAATGAGTCACGGTTCCCACTATCACAGAGGACCGGGTTCAATGGGGCCGATTGATGCTAGTCGGGTTTTCAAGGGGAAGAAACTTCCAGGACAAATGGGTTCTGAACAAGTAACTATTCAAAACCTAGAAATAGTTAATGTAGATGCAGAGAAAAATCTTTTATTAATTAAAGGAAACGTACCTGGAGCAAAAAAATCTTACGTTAAAATCACAAGTACAATAAAGGCTAAATAATTATATATACGAAGGGAGGATATGTCATGCCTAAAGTAGCACTTTTTAAACAAGATGGATCACAAGCTGGAGATGTAGAACTAAATGAATCTGTTTTTGGAATTGAGCCAAATGAACATGTATTGCGTGAGGCGGTAGTTATGCAGCAAGCCTCTTTAAGGCAAGGTACTCATGCAGTGAAAAACCGCTCTGAAGTTAGAGGCGGCGGCCGTAAACCATGGAGACAAAAAGGAACAGGTCGTGCTCGTCAAGGTTCTATTCGCTCCCCTCAATGGGTAGGCGGTGGTACTGTGTTTGGCCCAACACCACGTAGCTACAGCTATAAGTTACCAAAAAAAGTACGACGTTTAGCATTGAAATCAGCACTTTCTTCTAAAGCGAAAGAAGATAATCTCGTTATTTTAGAAAGTCTTTCATTCGATGCGCCAAAAACAAAGCAAGTAATTAACATGCTTGACGGTCTTAAAGTAGACGGGAAAACATTAATTGTAGTCTCCGAGAAAGACGAAAATGTAATTCGCTCAGCTAGCAATCTTCAAACAGTAAAAGTACTTACTGTGGAAGAAGTAAATGTATTAGATTTACTTATGCATGACAAGTTGATCCTAACAAAGGATGCAGCTGATAAAGCAGGGGAGGTGCTTGCATAATGGCAGATCTACGTGATATTATTAAGCGCCCGGTAATTACAGAACACTCTGCTGATCTAATGGGAGAGAAAAAATACACGTTCGAAGTAAGTCCAAAAGCAAACAAAACAGAAATCAAAACTGCTGTTGAAACTGTTTTTGGTGTTAAAGTTCTTAAAGTCAACACAATGAATATAAAAGGTAAGTTCAAGAGAATGGGCCGTTATGGCGGTTACCGTTCAGATCGTAAAAAAGCTATCGTTCAACTTTCGGAAGATAGTAAAGAACTAGACTTCTTTGAAGGTTAATATAGGAATAGAAAGGGAGGGAAAAAGATGGCTATCAAAAAATTTAAACCAACATCGAATGGATCTCGTAACAAATCTGTTTTAGACTTCACAGATATTACAACCGATACTCCAGAGAAATCTTTATTAAGCTCAAAAAGTAAACGTGGCGGTCGTAATAACCAAGGCAGAATTACTATGCGTCATCAAGGTGGTGGGCATAAGCGCCAATATCGTTTAATTGATTTTAAACGTGACAAAGATGGAATACGAGGACGCGTTGCTACAATCGAGTACGATCCAAACCGTACTGCAAATATTGCTCTAATTAACTATGTTGATGGAGAAAAACGCTATATTTTAGCTCCAAAAGGGCTGAAAGTTGGGCATATGATTGAGTCTGGTGAGAATGCTGATATTAAAACAGGTAACGCTCTGCCACTCGGAAGTATCCCGGTAGGTACTATCATTCACAACGTAGAATTAAAACCAGGGCGTGGTGGACAATTAGCTCGTTCGGCAGGAGCTGAAGCACAAATCTTAGGTCGTGACGGCAAATATAGCTTAGTACGTTTATCTTCTGGTGAAGTTCGTTTAATACTTACAACATGTCGCGCTACAGTTGGCCAAGTAGGAAATATTGAACATGAACTTATCACTGTAGGTAAAGCGGGACGTTCACGCTGGTTAGGCAAGCGCCCAACTGTACGAGGATCTGTTATGAACCCAATTGATCACCCGCATGGCGGTGGTGAAGGACGTACACCAATTGGACGTAAATCACCTCTATCACCTTGGGGTCAACCAACAATTGGCTACAAAACAAGACATCGTAATAAAGCATCAAATAAATATATTGTTCGTGAACGTAAGCGCAAAAAATAACGAATGTAGATGATTAAAGTAATATTCGTTCCCCAACTCTGAAAGGAGGTTTATCCATGGGTCGTAGCTTAAAAAAGGGACCTTTCGCAGATGATCACTTATTAACGAAAGTTGAAAAATTAAACGATAGTGATAAAAAGCAAGTTATTAAAACATGGTCACGTAGATCAACTATTTTCCCAGCATTTGTTGGTCATACTATAGCTGTATATGACGGACGTAAACACGTACCTGTATATATAACAGAAGATATGGTCGGACATAAGTTAGGTGAATTTGCGCCAAGCCGTACGTTTAAAGGGCATAGTGGCGATGACAAGAAAACAAAACGCTAATGAGAGGAGGCACTCAGCATGCAAGCTAAAGCCGTTGCTAAATCTGTTCGTATAGCTCCTCGTAAAGTTCGTTTGGTTATCGATTTAATTCGAGGAAAAGAAGTAGGCGAAGCAATTGCAATCCTGCGCCATACACAACGTGGTGCTTCTCCAGTTGTAGAGAAACTTTTAAACTCTGCAATTGCAAACGCAGAGCACAATTACGAAATGGATCCAGATAACTTAGTAATTTCAGAGGCATTTGTAGATGAGGGTGCAACATTGAAACGTTTCCGTCCACGTGCACAAGGACGTGCAAGTAAAATCAACAAACGCACAAGCCACGTAACAGTGGTTGTTACAGAAAAGAAGGAGGGATAGTTAGTGGGTCAAAAAATAAATCCAACCGGTCTTCGTGTCGGTATTATTCGTGACTGGGAGTCCAAATGGTATGCAGGCAAAGATTATGCAGATCTATTGCATGAAGATATCAAAATAAGAGAATATCTTGAAAATCGTCTTAGCACTGCTGCAGTTTCATCTATTGAAATTGAACGTGCGGCAAATCGCGTGAATATTACAATTCACACTGGAAAACCTGGTATGGTTATTGGGAAAGGCGGTTCTGAAGTAGAAGCGCTACGTAAATCTTTAAACAGTCTAACAGGCAAGCGTGTTCACATAAATATTGTTGAAATTAAAAAAGTTGATCTTAACGCACAGTTAGTTGCAGAAAATATTGCTCGTCAACTAGAAAACCGTATTTCATTCCGTCGTGCTCAAAAGCAAGCAATCCAACGTGCAATGCGTGGAGGGGCAAAAGGAATCAAAACTCAAGTATCCGGACGTCTAGGTGGAGCAGATATCGCTCGTGCGGAACATTACAGTGAAGGAACTGTACCACTACACACACTTCGTGCTGACATTGATTATGCTCATGCGGAAGCTGATACTACTTATGGTAAGCTAGGTGTCAAAGTGTGGATTTATCGTGGAGAAGTCCTTCCAACTAAAAACAAAAACTAAAGGAAGGGGGCAGATGCATTATGTTAATGCCTAAACGTGTTAAATATCGCAAACAACATCGTGGTCGTATGAAAGGCCGTGCAAAAGGTGGAACGACAGTAGCATTCGGTGAATACGGACTGCAAGCTACTGAAGCTACATGGATTACAAGCCGTCAAATTGAGGCTGCTCGTATTGCAATGACTCGTTATATGAAACGTGGCGGTAAAGTTTGGATTAAAATATTCCCAGACAAACCATACACTGCAAAACCCCTCGAAGTTCGTATGGGTTCCGGTAAAGGTGCTCCAGAAGGATGGGTTGCAGTAGTAAAACCAGGAAAAATCTTGTTTGAAATCGCTGGTGTATCAGAAGAAGTTGCACGTGAAGCGTTGCGTCTTGCTTCTCATAAACTACCGATAAAAACTAAATTTGTAAAACGCGAAGAAATTGGTGGTGAAAGCAATGAAGGCTAATGAAATTAGAGAATTAACCACTGCCGAAATTGAACAAAAAGTGAAATCATTAAAAGAAGAGTTATTTAACTTACGCTTCCAACTTGCAACAGGACAACTGGAAAACACAGCACGGATTCGTCAAGTGAGAAAATCAATTGCCCGTATGAAAACAGTTGTACGTCAGCGTGAAGTTAGTGTAAATAACTAATCTAGAGAGGAGGCTAGCCTCAAATGAGTGAACGTAATAATCGTAAAGTATACACTGGTCGTGTTGTATCGGATAAAATGGATAAAACAATTACCGTTTTAGTTGAAACTTACAAGTTCCACAAATTATACGGTAAGCGTGTTAAGTATTCCAAGAAATTCAAAACGCATGATGAAAATAATCAAGCTAAAACAGGTGACATCGTTCGCATTATGGAAACTCGTCCGCTATCTGCAACAAAGCGTTTCCGTTTAGTCGAAATCGTTAAAGAAGCGGTAATTATATAAATAAAGTTCGCTCGGAATGTAGCCGAAGGGAGGTCACAGCGGTATGATTCAACAAGAAACTAGTTTAAAAGTGGCAGATAACTCTGGTGCACGTGTATTACAAGCAATTAAAGTGCTAGGTGGCTCAGGTCGTAAAACTGCTAACATTGGCGATGTAATTGTATGTACTGTAAAACATGCAACACCAGGAGGCGTTGTCAAAAAAGGTGAAGTTGTAAAAGCTGTTATTGTACGATCCAAAACTGGTGCACGCCGAAAAGATGGTTCTTATATTCGTTTTGATGAAAATGCTGCGGTAATCGTTCGTGATGACAAAAGTCCAAGAGGTACTCGTATCTTCGGACCAGTTGCACGTGAATTACGTGATGCAAAATTCATGAAAATCGTATCTCTAGCACCAGAAGTATTATAAGCCGTAATGAAAAGCCTTGTAAGGAGGTGCGTTAAGCATGCATGTAAAAAAAGGTGATAAAGTAAAAGTGTTATCCGGTAAAGACCGTGGAAAAGAAGGGACTATTCTCGAAGCATACCCAAAAAAAGAACGTGTTCTAGTTGAGGGTATTAACATGACAAAAAAACACGCTAAACCTTCTCAGGATAATCCACAAGGTGGAATTCTTAACCAAGAAGCACCAATTCACGTTTCTAACGTAATGCCAATTGATCCGAAATCTGGCGAACCAACTCGAGTTGGATATGAAGTGCAAAATGGTAAGAAGGTCCGTATCGCTAAAAAATCCGGTGAAGCGTTAGATAAATAGTTTCATGCGAAAGGAGGGCGACATGATGAATCAACTTAAACAAAAATACCAAGATGAAATCACACCATCTTTGATGAATAAATTTAATTATAAATCGGTTATGCAGGTCCCAGCAATAGAGAAAATAATTATTAACATGGGTGTTGGGGATGCTGTTCAAAACTCAAAAGTACTAGATAATGCAGTAGAAGAGCTTGCATTAATTTCTGGTCAAAAACCAATGATCACACGTGCGAAAAAATCAATTGCTGGCTTCCGCCTGCGTGAAGGAATGCCTATTGGTGCAAAAGTAACACTACGTGGTGAGCGTATGTATGAATTCCTACAAAAGCTTATTTCAGTGTCACTTCCACGTGTTCGTGACTTCCGTGGTATTTCTAAAAAGGCATTTGATGGCCGTGGTAATTATACATTGGGTGTAAAAGAACAGTTAATTTTCCCTGAAATTAACTATGATAAAGTAAATAAAGTGCGTGGTATGGATATTGTAATTGTAACAACTTCCAATACAGACGAAGAAGCGCGTGAACTTTTAGCTCAGCTGGGCATGCCTTTCCAAAAATAAGCTTAGAGCTAATACAAGGAGGGAAAATCGTGGCTAAAAAAGCAATGATTGCAAAACAAAAACGCCCACAAAAGTATCGAGTACGTGAATATACACGTTGTGAGCGATGTGGCCGTCCACATTCTGTAATTCGCAAATTTAAACTATGCCGTATTTGTTTCCGCGAACTTGCCCATAAAGGTCAAATTCCTGGTGTCAAAAAAGCAAGCTGGTAAACCCCGTAAGGGAAGGAGGTAATGAGTAATGGTAATGACAGATCCAATCGCAGATATGCTAACTCGTATTCGTAATGCTAACATGGTGCGCCATGAAAAATTAGAACTTCCGGCTTCTAAGATGAAGAAGGAGATCGCTGATATTCTTAAACGTGAAGGTTTTGTGCGTGATTATGAATTCATTGAAGATAATAAGCAAGGTGTTCTGCGCATTTTCCTTAAATACGGTGCAAACGAAGAGCGCGTAATTACGGGAGTTAAGCGTATTAGTAAGCCAGGACTACGTGTTTATGCCAAAGCAAATGAAGTACCACGAGTACTTAATGGCTTAGGAACAGCTATTGTATCGACTTCAAAAGGTGTGTTATCCGATAAAGAAGCACGTTCGCAAGCTGTTGGTGGCGAAGTGCTAGCGTATGTTTGGTAATTAACATTTTAAAGACAGGAGGTGCATGGAATGTCTCGTATAGGACTTAATCCGATTCAAATCCCAGAAGGTGTAGAAGTAAAGTTCGATGATAACACTGTTACTGTTAAGGGCCCTAAGGGGGAGTTAACAAGAACACTGCACCAGGATATTAAAATCAATGTTGAAGATAACACAATTACATTTGAGCGCCCTAGTGACCATAAAGCACACCGTGCATTGCACGGAACAACACGAAGCCTCATCAATAACATGATCGAAGGTGTTCATAAAGGCTTTGAAAAACAGCTTGAAATTATTGGTGTTGGTTACCGAGCGCAAAAACAAGGTAATAAAACTACAATAAATGCAGGTTATTCTCATCCGGTTGAAATAGAGCAACCAGAGGGCATTGAAATAGAAGTACCTAAAAACACACAAATTGTTGTTAAGGGTATTGATAAAGAATTAGTTGGCGCTGTTGCTGCTAACATTAGAGCCATTCGCTCACCGGAACCTTATAAAGGAAAAGGTATTCGTTACATGGGTGAAAATGTACGCCAAAAAGAAGGTAAAACTGCTAAGTAAGACTAGTTAGGAAGCGGAAAGGAGTGACCTAAATGATCACAAAGCCTGATAGAAATTCCGTGCGTAAAAGAAGACACGCTCGTGTCCGTAAAAATCTTTATGGTACGGCTGAACGACCTCGTTTAAATGTATATCGTTCAAATAAAAACGTTTATGCGCAATTAATTGATGATATCAATGGAGCAACATTAGTAAGTGCATCTACAATGGATAAGGAATTCAGTAATAAGAACACAGGTAATGTAGAGGCTGCTAAACAAGTCGGTGAATTGATTGCAAAACGTGCCCAAGATAAAGGTTATAAAACAGTTGTGTTTGATCGTGGAGGCTATCTATATCATGGACGTGTAAAGGCAATCGCAGATGCTGCTCGTGAGGCAGGTCTTGAATTTTAATTGATAAAGGAGGGACATAGATGCATACAAACATTGATCCGAATAAACTAGATATTGAAGAACGTGTAGTTACGATCAACCGGGTAGCTAAGGTTGTTAAGGGTGGACGTCGTTTCCGTTTTGCTGCATTAGTAGTAGTCGGTGATAAAAATGGCCATGTAGGTTTTGGTACAGGTAAAGCTTTGGAAGTACCAGAGGCTATTAAAAAGGCTGTTGATGATGCAAAGAAAAACTTAATTGAAGTACCAATCGTAGGAACAACAATACCACATGAAATTCATGGCCGATTCGGTTCAGGTAACGTGTTAATGAAGCCTGCTGCAGAAGGTACAGGTGTTATTTCAGGGGGACCAGTTCGTGCAGTGCTTGAGCTTGCTGGAGTTGGTGACATTTTAACGAAATCACTTGGAGCTAACACACCAATTAATATGATTCGCGCAACATTAAATGGTCTTACTAACTTAAAGCGCGCAGAAGACGTAGCTAAATTACGCGGGAAGTCCGTAGAAGAACTGTTAGGATAAGGAGGGATATATTATGTCTAAAAAATTAGAAATCACCCTCAAGCGCAGTGTTATTGGCAAAAAAGAAGGGCAAATAAAAACTGCTCAAACACTAGGACTTAAAAAAGTAAATGATATCGTTGTACGAGAAGATTCCCCTGCAGTCCGCGGGATGTTGAATAAAATTTCTCATATGGTAACGGTAAAAGAAATTTAGTTTTGATAAAGCGTAAAGAGGAGGTGCTCGCATGAAACTACATGAATTGAAATCAGTAGAAGGACGCAAACAGCGCAACCGTGTTGGTCGTGGTATGTCATCTGGAAATGGTAAAACATCAGGTAGGGGACATAAAGGACAAAAGGCACGTTCAGGTGGCGGTACACGTGTGGGATTTGAAGGTGGTCAACTACCACTATTCCAACGTATGCCTAAACGAGGATTTACAAACATTCATCGTAAAGAATTTGCCATTGTTAATCTAGATGCGCTAAATCGCTTTGATGAAGGTACAGAAATCACACCTGAGTTGTTGCTAAATGAAGGTGTCATAAAGAACCAAAAGGCCGGTATTAAGGTGCTAGGAAACGGTTCTGTTGAGAAAAAATTTACTGTGAAAGCAAATAAATTCTCTGCTTCAGCTAAAGAAGCAATAGAAGCAGCGGGCGGTAAAACAGAGGTGATCTAATGTTCCGCACAATCTCCAATTTTATGCGCGTAGGTGACATTAGGCGGAAAATTATTTTTACCCTATTAATGTTGATCGTTTTCCGTCTAGGCACATTTATTCCAGTGCCATTCACTAATAAACAGGCCATCGACTTTATGAACCAACAAAACGTTTTTGGGTTCCTAAATACATTTGGAGGTGGGGCATTACAGAACTTTTCCATTTTTGCAATGGGAATTATGCCTTACATTACTGCCTCGATTATCATACAATTATTGCAAATGGATGTTGTACCTAAATTTGCGGAATGGAAAAAGCAAGGGGAAATGGGCAGGAAAAAACTAGCTCAAGTTACCCGGTACGGTACAATCATTCTTGCATTTATCCAGGCAATTGCTATGTCTATTGGCTTTAATGCTATGGCTGGCGGTTTATTGATTGCCGATCCTAGCATTACCAAATTCTTGGTTATAGCTATCGTACTAACAAGCGGAACAGCATTTTTAATGTGGTTAGGCGAACAAATTACAGCCAATGGCGTAGGCAACGGTATTTCAATTTTAATTTTTGCAGGGATCGTTGCAGCAGTGCCAAATGGTGTAAAACAATTATACAGTCAGTATTTTATCAATCCTGGCGATGAGCTGTTTATTAATATCGTGATTGTATCACTTATTGCATTAGTTGTAGTTGCAGTAGTTGTTGGTGTTATTTTTATCCAACAAGCTCTACGGAAAATCCCAATACAATATGCAAAAAAACTTGTGAATCGGTCGCCTGTCGGGGGACACTCAACACATTTACCTCTTAAAGTAAATGCTGCAGGAGTTATTCCAGTTATTTTTGCTATTGCATTTATTATAGCACCTCGTACGGTAGCTAGTTTCTTTGAAGGGAGTAAAGTTGCTTCTACAATCGAAATGATCTTTGACTATACCCAACCTATTGGTATGGTATTATATGTAGTTTTAATTATTGCCTTCACTTATTTTTATACTTTTGTTCAAGTGAATCCAGAACAAATGGCTGAAAACTTACAAAAGCAGGGTGGATATATTCCGGGGATCCGACCTGGAAAAAA
>NZ_JFBD01000018.1 GCF_000709085.1 Virgibacillus alimentarius
GAGTTTTGTCCCAGCCTCTTCCTAGTTGCATGAAAAGATCCTTATTTTATTGCGATGTGAATTTCAGTTTTTCCATTGGGATAATATTTTTCAAAATCAAAGGTATAAGCTCGGTTTAATATTCCTTCTTCTTCTAAATCCCAAATCTTACTCCAGGTTTTAAATATTCCTTGTTCATCATTTGTATCAGCATCGTATATTCTGTAAATTTCTGTATTTGGTATTTCTATAACGGGCGGGTCTTCGCTTGCTTTATCGCTTTCAATAGCAACACCTAGTGAATAATCTCCTTTATAATCACTCTCATAATCATAGTAAACACCATATGTAGTATCATGGTGTTGTGTCAGCTCGTGTGAAGCTTCTTCCCACATCGCCTTAATTTTAATCATGACTTCCTTATCATAAAAATTATTTGTCCGAATACTTGTAATCAAATTTAACTCCATGGTGCTCGCTCCCTAGTAAATTTGTACGTTTCATGCAAAGCTTTTTTCTAGTTCATCTATTAAAGAACCAACGTATGATACAGTATTCCTAATAACATCTGGTTTAGACATATCTATATCAGCCTGGCGGATAAGTTCAAGCGGTTTCATTGTACTTCCAGCTTTTAGTATATTTAACCATTGGTCAATAGCAGACTGTCCTTCTTTTTTGATCTTCTCGGCCATGGCGGTCGAAACAGTTAAACCGGCTGAATAAGTATATGGATACAATCCCATATAATAATGGGGCTGGCGCATCCAAGTAAGACTTGCTCCATTATCAATTTTTACTGTATTTCCCCAGAAGTTTTCCAGTGTTTCTCTTTTTTGGTCTGATAAAACGCTAGCAGTTAACGGGGTTCCTGCCTCGGCCAATTTGTAAACACGGCGCTGAAATTCTCCTTCTAGTAAGTGTGTAACAAAGTTATGGTAGTAAGTTCCAAGCAGCTGATTAATTACCCATCGTCTCATACGTTTGTCGTCTGTTTTTTCTAGTAAATGATCTGCGAGCAATAATTCATTAAGTGTAGAAGGTGCTTCTACAAAGTAAGTTGATGGGCGTGTATTAAATAGTGATTGATTTTTACCTGCGAGATAAAAATGTCCCGCATGTCCAAGTTCATGTGCCAAAACAAAAGCGCCACGCATGGTATCTGTCCATGTTATTAAGATATACGGGTGTACACCATATGGACTAGAACAAAATGCCCCAGTAGATTTGCCAACGTTATCCGCTCGGTCTACCCAACGTTCATTCATTCCTTTTTTTATAATGTTACTATACTCCGTTCCCATTACTTGGAGAGCATCTAAAATAATAGACGTTGCTTCTTGATAAGTTGTTGTTGGGTTAAAATCCGGATCAAGCGGTGCTTGTAAATCACAGAAACGCATTTCATCTAAATGAAGTTGTTTTTTTATTAGTTTTGCATACCTGCGCATATGTGGTGCTAATTCCTTTTGAATGATATCTAGTTGTTGATGATACATGTCCTGTGTAACCTGTTGTGGCAAGAGAAGCATATCTGTAACAGAATCATAGGAGCGTAGGCGAGACATCGTGACTTGTTTCGTTACTTCTGTTGCATATGTTGCAGCATAAGTATTTTCATATTTTTTTAAAGTATTTGTAAAAGATTGATAAGCCTTTCTGCGTAGATCCGTGTTTGACGATAATTCATAACGATCCTCATAAAGTGAAAAAGACATTGGCAGATCATTTCCATCTTTATCTCTGATCGGATCGAACTCCATATCAGATGATTTACTGCGTTCATAAATCATATATGGAGCTTCATGAACTTCACTTAGTGTAGCTAGTGCTTCTTCTAATTCCGGGCTTAATGTATAAGGCTTTTTCTCAACAATCGCTTTAAGTATTTTTTGATAGTTTTTTAATTGGGGCTGTTCTGTAATAAATTGATCAATTGTTTCTGTTGAAAGTGTTAATAATTCTGTTTTAATAAAAGACAAGTTGGCACCTATACTAGCTAAGACACCGGATACTTTTATAGAATCCCTCTGATTTTTAGGATCCGCTCCATCAGCATTAGCTCGTAAATTAGCAAATGTTGCAACACGGATAACTCTTTGTTCGAATTTTTCAGCTGCTATAAGACAATTTAATAATGTATCCGCATTTTCTCCTAACTTTCCTTTATAATAGGTAACCTCACTTATGTCTGTTTGAATTGTATTCCATTCACTTTCCCATTCTTCTGTTGATGTAAATAAATCACTCAGGTCCCATGTTTGTTCTTTTGGTACTTCTGATCTTTTCCAGCGTGTATTACTCATCGTAGGCCTCCTTTTTATAAATGGCTGTTTTCGTATAGGAATCTTCGGCAGCGTTACATCGCACGCAGAAAATGCGTATGCATTCTCAAGGAATCTTTGTATATTTCAACTGCTAATTTCCTTTAACTGTTCAAAAATTAATTTTCCAATAACAACAATCTTTTAGAAAACAGCCTTAAAAATCAGTGGATTTCCTACAGTATAAAACAAAAAGAATGATGATGATATGAAAATTAAAGAAAGTTCAATTCAAAAAAGTCTAAAATGTACCTGTGGTTAAAAAGATGGTAGGAGTAATATTAGAATAGAATGTTGGTTTAATAAAACAAAAAAGCAGCTATAAGATAGCTGCCCATAGAAAGGTGGTGTGATGTTATAGTACAGAACATATAAAAATCATTCAAAAAACATTATCTTGCAGGGTGATCACATTCGTCACATACATTTCTGTAGCAATCGGCTTTTTCATTCATGGCGTTGCCACATTGGTGACATCTTTTTTTGGGTAGATTTCGAAAAAACTCAACAACGCTCATCATTTTTAGCATCCTCCTAATTTTCTGATAAATCCATTGTATTATAACAATATGACTTTTGTCAATAGTGTATTACAACAAAACTCGAAATCATATAAAAAGAGAAATATTAGAACAATGTTATGTTATAGTACAGTAGATGTAAAAAATTATCCTAATTATCTCGCAGGGTGGTCACATTCGTCACATATGTTTCCATAGCAATCGGCTTTTTCATTCATCTCATGACCACATTGGTGACATTTTTTCTTAGGTATATTTTTAAAAAACTCAATAACATTCATCATGTTGATCATCCTCTCAATTTTCTGATAAATCAATTGTATTACAACAGTATGCTAATTGTCAACCTTGTGTTACAACAAAATTTGAAAAAGGGCGTGTTTTTATGAAACTAACAATCCTTGGCTTTTGGGGTGGATATCCTGCTGCAGATGGGGCCACTTCAGCTTATTTATTAGAAGAAAAAAATTTTAAATTATTGCTTGATGCAGGAAGTGGTTCATTAGCTAAATTACAAAAGTACATAAATCTTAAAGATTTGAATGCAGTTATTCTGTCGCATCACCATCATGATCATATAGCTGATATTGGAGTTTTACAGTATGCAAAACTGGTCCAATCCTATACTACAGATTGCAGGCGAACACTGCCTATTTATTCCCACAACGAAGATAAGGAAAGGTTTGATGCTTTATCTCATGATTACACGGAAGGGGTTGTATATAATCCAAATGCACCTCTTCACATAGGACCTTTTTCAATTACTTTTATGAAAACATTTCATCCTGTACCATGCTATGGAATGCGCATTACGAACGGTGAAGGAACACTTGTATACACAGCTGATACAGCTTATAAAAAAGAATGGGAAGCATTTGCTGCGAATGCGGATGTACTAATTACGGATTGTAATTTTTACGCAGATCAGGATGGGACAAAAGCAGGTCATATGACGAGTAAGGAAGGAGCTATTATCGCGGAGCATGCTAACGTAAAGCAATTAATTTTAAGCCACCTGCCACAGTACGGGGATCATTCGAGATTAATACAGGAAGCGAAACAATATTATAATGGTCCTGTTCAGTTGGCTAAAGAAGGCCTGACGTGGGAATTTAAAAGTGGAGAACAATAAGTGCAAAAAAGCTCGAATCTTTGATTGCTCAATTTTTTTAACGTAAGATATAGAAAGGCAAGGAGTATATATTAGAGGAGGCTATTATAAATGAAATTTATTGATAATAAAGGTATCACAGACCCCAGTATAAATTTAGCAATCGAGCAGTATGTTTTACAAAAGTTTGGGACAGAGGATACGTATTTACTGTTTTATATTAACCGTCCATCCATTATTATTGGGAAAAACCAAAATACAGTTGAAGAAATAAACACAGATTATGTGGATGAACAGGGAATAAAAGTGGTTCGCCGGTTGTCTGGCGGGGGAGCGGTTTACCATGATGAAGGTAATTTGAACTTCAGTTTTATAACAAAAGATGATGGTGACAGTTTTCATAACTTTGCTAAATTTACCGAACCAGTTGTCCAAGCGTTAAATAAAATGGGCGTACCCGCAGAATTACAAGGTAGAAATGATCTCGTCGTAAATGGACGTAAAATTTCCGGAAATGCAATGTTTTCTACAAAAGGGCGGATGTTCAGCCACGGAACATTAATGTTTGACTCAGAAATTGAACATGTAGTCTCTGCGTTAAATGTTAAGAAGGAAAAAATACAATCTAAGGGAATAAAATCGATCCGAAGTCGTGTAGCGAATATAACAGAATTTCTTGATGAAAAAGTAACAATGGATGACTTTAAAGAGCTTATTTTGCGCTATATTTTTAATGTTGATGACGTTAAAGATGTACCATGCTATGAATTGACTGAAGAAGACTGGGAAAATATTCATCAAATCTCGAAAGAACGTTACCAAAACTGGGATTGGAATTTCGGCAAATCACCTGCCTATAATATAAAAGAAAGCTATAAATTTGATTCAGGTTTAGTTGATGTGCGATTAAATGTGAGAAAAGGCATCATCGAAAATTGCAAGGTTTATGGAGATTTCTTTGGTCTTGGTGACGTCAAAGTAATTGAAGACCAATTAGCAGGTGTCCGGCATAATCGTCTTGCTATTGAAGAAGCGTTAAAAGATGTAGATGTTTCCCATTACCTAGGAAAAATCACGAAAGAGGAGTTTGTTCAATTAATTTATTAATGCCAAATGAATACGTTTATATAACACTCTCTCCATAATAAAAGCAGCCTAATTTTTTACATAGGCTGTTTTAATTTTTTAAAAATTCTATTTTAAGACTTGAAAAAATAGTAGCAGTAATTTACACTTGATAGTGAATTGAATGATTATTCATTCATTAATGCAGGGAGGATTATTTATGAATTTAAGTGAACAACTTTCAGTGACAGCCAAGAATTATCCACATAAGTCTGCCTATATTTTTCAAGGGGAAAAAACGAGCTATTTAGAGTTAGAAGGTGCAGTTACTAAATTTGCATCCCAACTAAAAGCGTTAGGCTATCAACGAGGGGATCATATTGCATTAGTGGCTGGGAACAGTCCTCATTACATTATCAGCTTATATGGTGCTCTTCGCATCGGTGCGGTTATTATTCCAGTTAATCCAATGTATACTCCACAAGAACTGTCCTATATTTTAAACAATGGAGATGTGAAAGCAGTTATTACGATGGATGTATTAGTGAAAAAATTTGAAGCTATTAAAGATAAGCTGCCACAAATCAACCATTACATAGTTTGTGAAACAACTTCGGAGATGGCGACGACTGAAGAACAATCCTTCCCCGGAGAAATGAAATCGTTTACAAATATGGTTCGCGAAGGCAGCCCTATATTGGATGCACCGGAATTAAATGAAGAAGATGTAGCACTAATTTTATATACATCTGGAACAACCGGAACACCAAAAGGAGCGATGCTTACACATAAAAATCTTTACTCCAATGCGAAGGACACTGCTGATTACTTAGCGATCAACGGGGAGGATCTTGTGATTGCAGCATTGCCAATGTTCCATGTCTTCTGTTTAACCGTTGCGCTAAATGCCCCGTTAATGAATGGGGGAACCATTATTATTTTACCGAAGTTTTCCCCTACATCCGTTTTTAAGGTTGCTAAAGATCATAAAGCTACTATATTTTTCGGTGTTCCTACAATGTATAATTACTTATTACAAAGCTCTGAAGGCCATGAAAATGATTTTAGTAATATTCGTTTATGTATTTCTGGAGGAGCGGCGATGCCGGTCACTCTATTAAAAGAGTTTGAAAAAGTATTTCAAGTTATTGTATCAGAAGGATATGGATTGTCAGAAGCTTCTCCTGTAACCTGCTTTAATCCACTTGATCGTCAAAGAAAGCCTGGATCAATCGGTTGTAATATTGTGAATGTCAAAAATAAAGTTGTCGATGAATTTGGAGAAGAGGTTGAGGTTGGAGAAGTAGGAGAGCTTATTTGCAAAGGCCCTCATATCATGAAGGGATATTATAAAATGCCGGAGGAAACTGCTGTTGCATTAAAAGATGGATGGCTTTATACAGGAGATATGGCCCGTATGGATGATGAAGGGTATTTTTATATTGTCGATCGTAAAAAAGATATGATTCTTGTCGGAGGCTATAATGTTTATCCAAGAGAAATTGAAGAAGTCCTACATCAGCATCCAAATGTTTTAGAAGCTGCTGTGATAGGCATTCCAGATCCAAACGTGGGGGAAGCAGTCGTTTGCTACGTGGTTACAAATGATCATTCACTAACAGAAGAAGCTTTGATAGAATTCTGTTCTGCTAATTTAGCTAAGTATAAAGTCCCGAGTAAAATTGAATTTTTGGACGAACTGCCGAAAAATACAACCGGCAAAATTCTTCGTAAAAGTTTACGTGAAAATATAGCTAATAAATAAAGAAAAGTGCTGTTTCAATGGGGGAACACCTCATAATTGAAGCGGCATTTTTTTAAAAAAACAAAAAAGATACAACAAACAGTTTAAAAAAGATACATATTTTAGAAAATTGTATCTTTTTGTATCTTTTTTCCTATAAATCTGGTAAATTAGTTCTAAAGCCTCTTTCTTTTTTCGATAAATGAAGAAAGGATGACTATTTAACATGTTGAATGAATACTATTCATCAGCAAATAAATCACCAAGTGAAATTACTCCACTAACAATGGCTGTTTTGGCACAGCAAGATGAAAATGGTAATCCAAGTACATTTGTATTGGAAGAAGAGTCAGAATACATTGTCAATAACTCCCCAAGTAAAATCATTAATAACGCCTGCATTTATTTTGGTGCAAGCCTCAAAGGGAAGCAAGAAGGGACCAGGAATATTTGCGGTATTACCCATAAAGCACCGATTTCTATTGATCCCTTTAGCGGAATGTATTTTTTCCCGACGATGTCTCCGTCCAATCCTAAATGTTCCTGGATTGCTCATTCTCATATTGATAAAGTGAATAAAGCTGATAATCAATGTACAGAAATACATTTTAAGAATGGAAAGAAAATTATCATTGATATATCATTTGGCTCTGCACTGAATCAAATACAGCGTACGGCACAATTTCGCTATATACTTGATAATCGAATTAAGCATTTACAGAAAAAGCAGGGAGATCCGGATAAAGAGCCTTTACCATAAGTTCTTGTATAATCGCTTCTACTTTTTTACGAATAGCAGGATTAAAATAATTACGTTTTTCTTCCCTCCCTTGACATAGAAACAGAAAGGATGAAAACGATTCATTTTTATTGAGTGTAACAACATTTATTTTTTTATCTTTCATTGTTTTCCGTAATTGTCTGCGTTCATCTGTTGCATTAGAAGCCATTTTTTCCAAAAGTTCTGTGTACGGTTCTTTAATTTTGAAGCCTCCTTTTTGGATATGCTTCATATCTTGTTCGATAACAACAATTGCCATCGAGAGAAATAAAAAACGAGAGGCTATTTGCAGTTCATCTTTATTTAAATAGCGCATCAGAAATCCTCCTCCACAAAAGGGAACGTTCGTTCTATTATATGATAAAACAAAGAAAAAATACATGAAAAAGAAAAAATATTTTTCGAGATGAAACGAAAGAGGCTTATGTTTACTTTTTACTTTGTAGATTTTAATGTTTACATTAAAATAAATATAGATAGACTAATATATATACATCGTAAATACATGTTTTTATGAGGATGAGGGGATCTGGTGGCTAAATGTATTTATTTAACATCATATCAGATGGGAAGCAATTGCTTGAAAATGATCAATTAGACAATTATATTATGGATTTGCTAAATCATTATGAAAGTTTAGGGCCTTTACCAGGGATTTTATTACCGTTTATTGAAGCATTTCTCCCTTTTTTGCCGTTAGTTGTATTTGTTTTAGCGAATGGTGCTGCATACGGATTACTGGAGGGCTTCTTATTATCGTGGTTAGGATCAAGTCTTGGTTCCATACTTGTTTTTTTTATTATACGCAAGCTTGGTGATAAGCGAATTTTCATAGCAATACGGAGAAATAAACAAGTCAATAAAGTCACAAACTGGCTGGAGAAGCGTGGCTTTGGTCCACTATTTTTGTTATTGTGCTTTCCGTTTTCTCCTTCATCTGTTATCAATGTTGTAGCTGGTTTATCAAAAATCAGTATACAACAATTCATTTTAGCTGTTTTCTTAGGGAAATCAGTAATGATTTTTTCGATAGCTTATGTTGGATCAAGTATTGTATCATTTGCTAAGCATCCGGTTAAAACAATCATTGTTGGTGTTTGTATTATGCTATTTTGGATGTTAGGCAAGTATATTGAAAAAAGATTACAGAAAAAAACAATATGGAAGGATACTAAGATGGACAACGATTAAAGACGTTCCAAACAGGGTATATTACAAATAAAATAACTGTGGAGGAAACCATATGAAAAAAGTGAATTATCGCCGATTAATTCCAGTTATTTTATTTGTTGCTGTTTTTGGGATGCTTTTTCGTTCGAATTTGTTTACAAGTTATGTTGTAGATGGTAAATCAATGGAGCCGACACTTCATGATGGCAATTTATTAATGGTTAATAAAATTGCATATGATTTAAAAGATGTGGTTCGTTTCGATGTCATTGTGTTTCATGCAAATACAAAAGACGATTATGTTAAGCGAGTCATTGGATTGCCTGGTGATGAAATCGTATATAAACAAGATAAACTTTATGTAAATGGGGAGTATGTGCAGGAGAGATTTCTTCATTCCTTAAAAGTAGGAAGTACACATGAACCGTTTACAAATGATTTTACATTAATGGAAATTACCGGACATAAAAAAGTACCAGAAGGAAAGCTATTTGTAATGGGAGATAATCGCCCGGACAGCCTAGACAGTAGGTCATTTGGTTTTATATCTATTGAACAGCTAGTTGGAAAAGTAGATGTCAAATATTGGCCGCTTTCTTAGGTGTTTGAAGACTAGTTAATAGTATGTTAAAACTTCTATCTTTGATAAAATAAGATAGAAGTTTTACTTTTTAGAAAAACGATTCATAAAAAGAATGTGGATGATATAAATGGGGGATGAAAATGGGACTCCGGTTTTTGTTGGGAAGGGCTGGAACTGGTAAAAGCAGTCGGACATTAGATGAAATAAAAGAAAAATTGCAGAATGACCCACAGGGGCCATCGATATTCTATATCGTTCCTGATCAAATGACCTTCCAGCAAGAATATGCATTATTTAAAGATGAAAATATTAAAGGAAGTATTCGTGCGCAAGTGGTTAGTTTTTCCAGATTAGCTTGGCGAATATTGCAGGAGACTGGTGGATCTACACGGCAATTTATTAGCTCAGTAGGAATTCAAATGATGCTCAGGAAGATTATCGAAGAGAAGCAAACAGATTGGCGTATGTTCCAAAAAGCAGTAGAAAAGCAGGGATTTTTAGAGCAATTGGAAAAAATGATAACTGAGTTTAAAAGGTACTGTATTACCCCAGACATTCTTGATGAACAGATAGAAAGTATTAATCAATTTGTTCATCAATCTCCGCTCGAAGAAGCTTTAACAAAGAAATTAGAGGATTTATCTTATATTTATGAAAAACTCGTCTATGCCTTACAAGATAACTATATTGATAGTGAAGATCAATTACAGCTATTAGCAGAAAAAATTAGTGAAGCCACGTTATTAGAAGGGGCAACTATTTATATTGATGGATTTTATCGATTTACACCACAGGAATTGCTCGTTGTAGAGGAATTATTAAAGATCTGTAAAAATGTAACGATCACTTTAACCGTTGACAATCTAGACGATGAGTCGGTATCAGAAATGGATTTGTTTTATCAAACAACGGAAACATATTATAAATTACAAGGAATAGCTGCGAAAAACCAAATTCCAGTTCAAGAAACTGTTGTGTTAGATCCTGAACATGGAAGATTTAGGGACAGGCCCTATTTCGCTCATTTGGAACGTAATTTTGACGTCTGGCCTTCACCCGCATATGAAGGAGGCGAAGTACCCCTGAAGATTGCGGAAGCAGTTCATCCCCGCGCAGAAGTGGAAGGTGCTGCACAAGAGATTATTCGGCTTGTTCGTGAAGAAAAATATCGTTTTCGTGATATAGCCATCTTTATTAGACAAACAGATGTGTATCATGATTTAATCGCAACCATTTTTCGTGACCATGGTATACCTGTATTTATTGATGAAAAACGTACCATGTTAAACCATTCCCTTATTGAATTTATTCGTTCCTCCCTAGAAGTAGTTGAAGGAAATTGGCGTTATGATGCAATTTTTCGTGTGCTAAAAACGGGATTCATACCATCGTTAGACACTGAATTTCCGTTAACTAATGACGCTATTGATGAATTGGAAAACTATGTACTCGAATATGGGATTCGTTCAAGGGAGAGCTGGACGGGAGATAAGGAATGGATTTTCAAGAGATTCAAAGGATTTGACCAAACGACTCAAACGGATTCCGAGAAGAAAAAACAACAACATATTAATCGTTATCGATTCCAAGTGGTGAGTGCTTTACAAGACTTTGATAAGCAAATAAGAAGTGCTAAGACGGTGTATGATTTTTGTGAGGTTACCTACACATTACTGGAAAAGCTGAATGCTCCTAAACGGCTCGAAAAAATACGAGAATACTATGATGATCAAGGTGAGCTCGAAAAAGGAAGAGAACAAGAACAAGTATGGAATGCTGTTATTCAATTACTGGAAGAGATGGTTGAAATGGCTGGAGATGAAAAAATGAGTCTAGCAACATTTCGGTCAACACTTGAAGCGGGTTTTGAATCATTGAAATTTGCCCATGTTCCACCGAGTATTGATCATGTTATTGTTGGTACGATCGATCGTTCGCGAATTAGCGGAATTAAATGTTCCTTTTTACTTGGTGTTAATGACGGTATATGGCCGATGAAGCCGTCTGCAGATAGTGTGATTAATGAGCAAGAAAGAGAAATACTTGCTGAACATGGACTTGAACTGGCTGAAAGCAGCAAGCGCCAATTACTTGATGACTGGTTTTATATTTATATTGCCTTTACTGCTGCGAGAGATAGACTTTGGGTAAGTTATCTGCTAAGTGATGAAGAAGGTAAATCGAAAATGCCCTCACAATTGATAAAGCGAATGGAAGATTTATTTCCATCTTGCTGTGAACATATTTTACTGCAAGATCCCGATGAGTTGGTTGAGGCAAAACGATTTATTACAACCCCATTAAAAACGAGAGCAGCATTAACAACGCAATTAGCTAGAAACCGAAAAGGCTATCCGATTCAGTCGGTTTGGTGGCATGTCCTTAACTGGTATATCAAAAATCACGGGAAGTATAGTACAACATACATGATTTTACAAAGCCTCTATTATCAAAATCAGCCTATCAATCTATCAAAAGAGACTGCTCGCAAATTATATCCAAAACAAGTGAAGGCGAGTGTGTCACGGCTGGAAACATATTATCGCTGTTCATATCAGCATTTTGTAAAGTACAGCTTAGGATTAGAGGAGAGAAGAACGTATAAACTGGACGCTCCAGATATAGGGCAATTGTTTCATGAAGCTTTGAAAACAATTACAGAATGGATTCAAGTGGAGGACAGAAACTTTGCTGAATTAACAAAAGAAGATTCAAGCAGTTATGCGCAAAGAGCAATGGTTCAATTAGCTCCAGTTTTGCAGAATCAAATTTTGCATAGTTCGAACCGTTATAAATATATCCAATACAAGCTCCAAGAGGTGATTGCACGTGCTACCTTTATATTAAGTGAACAAGCACGAAGGAGTAATTTCTCACCAGTTGGACTAGAACTTGGGTTTGGTACAAATCAAAAACTGCCACCGCTCTCCATGCCGCTTCCAAATGGATATGAATTAATATTGCGAGGCAGAATTGATCGGGTAGATAAAGCATTAAATGAGGACTCCTTATTCTTAAGAATTATTGACTATAAATCAAGTGCAAGAGGGCTAAATTTAGTGGAAGTATACTATGGATTAGCCTTGCAAATGCTCGCTTATTTAGATGTAGTCCTATCTCATTCAGAGACGTGGCTGGGGACAAAGGCAAATCCTGCAGGAGTACTTTATTTTCATGTGCATAATCCAATGATTTCCGAAAATCAAAAAATCGAGGATCTCGAAATTGAAAAAGAAATTTTTAAACAATATAAAATGCAAGGGCTGCTGATTTCCGATGAACAGATTGTAAAAATGATGGATACATCCCTTGAATCAGGGACAAGCCAAATTGTACCAGCGGGCGTAAAGAAAAATGGCGGATTTCGCAGCAGTTCGAAAGTGGCTGACAAAGATACGTTTGCTAGTTTACAAACGCACATACACCATTTGATGAAACTGGCAGGAATCGATATAACATCCGGTGGTATTGATTTAAATCCTTTTCAGCATAAACAAAATACTGCTTGCACGTATTGTCCTTTTCTCTCCGTTTGTCAATTTGATCCTACCCTGGAAGGAAATAAATATCGAAAGCTAACTGATATGAAAGATGATGATGTTTTAGAAATAATTCGCAGAAGGAAGAAAAGAAGTGGTGAGCTGGACAAAAGAGCAGGAAGAAGCGATTTATACAGATGGCAGTGATATCCTTGTTGCAGCAGCTGCCGGTTCTGGGAAAACAGCTGTATTAGTGGAACGGATTATTCAAAAATTGCTAAACAAAGAAAACCCAGTAGATATTGATTCTTTACTTGTTGTTACATTCACAAATGCTGCTGCTCAGGAAATGAGAAACCGTGTTGGATTAACGCTGGAAAAAGCATTAGCAGAAAACCCAGCATCTAATCATTTAAAAAAACAGCTGTCTTTATTGCAGCGGGCTTCCATCTCTACGTTACACTCCTTTTGTATGGATGTAGTAAAACAGTATGCTTATTTACTTGATCTCGATCCATCTTTCCGAATTGCTAATGATATGGAAGCTGATTTAATGAAACAAGATGTGATGGATGACTTATTTGAAGAATGGTACGGCAAAGAAGGAGAAGAACAGGAACGCTTTTTTGCTGTCGTAGACCGTTTTTCTAGTGATCGAAGCGATGTAGATGTTGAAGAGGTCATTCGTAAGTTGTATGCATTTGCAATTAATCACCCCTGGCCTGACCTGTGGCTTGATGAGCTAGCGCAAACCTATGATGTCCCTGAAGATTGCCAAGAACAGGAACTTGTTTGGCTGGAAATTCTTAAACGGGAAGTGCGCATGCAACTAAAAGCAATTGAAGAAGAAATCTCTCTTGCGCTAAAGATTGCGGAGTCAAGTGATGGACCTGTCCAATACGTGGAGGCAATTGAATCAGATTTAGCCAATGTACAGCAGGCATATAAATATATAGGCAGCTGGGATGACTTACAAGTATTTATGGCTTCTAGTACATTTGTGAGCTTATCAAGAAAAAAGACAGAATGTGATAGTGGAAAGAAAGAAAAGGTAAAAAAACTGCGGGATGGCTATAAAGATCGCTGGAAAAAAATGAAGGAAAAATGGTTCATGCGCAACCTTCAGGGGCATATTAGCGATATGAGGGAACTTGCTCCCGTCATCAAACAACTTACTGCACTAGTAAAGCAATTTAAGGAGAAATTCACAAAACAAAAAAGAGAAAAAGCAATTGTTGACTTTTCGGACTTGGAGCACTTTTGCCTGCAATTATTTTTAGATGCATCATCTACAGCAGGCAATCCAATACCATCATCTGTTGCAAGGCACTTCCAAGAACAATTCAGTGAACTATTAGTCGATGAATATCAGGATGTAAACCGCGTACAAGAAACCATTCTAATGCTATTAAGCGATCAAAGCGGTAGTGGGAATATGTTTATGGTTGGTGATGTCAAACAAAGTATTTACCGTTTCCGCCATGCAGAACCAACGCTCTTTATTGAAAAGTATAATCGTTTCGCAAAAGAAGAACATGCTGGAAAACGAATAGATCTAGCACGTAACTTCCGAAGCCGAGAAGATGTTTTAACAGGTGCTAACTATATCTTTAGACAAATTCTTGATGAAGAGTTAGGTGACATTCAATATGATGCAGATGCTGAGTTAATTTATGCCAATAAAATGTATGACGTATTAGAAAATAGCGAAACAACTCCTGAATTTCTCATTATTGACCAGGAAGCGGATGAAGCATCAAAGAATACTTTAGAAGAAGAGGATTATCGAGATTTGGAAAAAGCTCAGCTGGAAGCAAGAGCATATGCAGAAAAAATAAAAGCTTGGATTGGACAGAAAGAAAGTGCCCCCCTTCAGATCGTTGATAAAGCTACTGGAAAGCAGCGTGATATCCAATACCGTGATATTGTTATCCTGCAACGTTCGATGGGACAGGCACCGACAATGGTTGAGGAGTTAAAAAATCAAGGTATACCTGTTTATGCAGAACTATCGACAGGTTATTTCGATGCCATTGAAATCAAAATATTGATTAGCTTATTAAAAGTGATCGATAATCCACGTCAAGATATCCCGCTAGCATCTGTATTACGTTCACCGATCGTTGGATTAAATGAAGAAGAGTTAGCTTCTATTCGTTTAGCAGGTCAAAGGAAGCCCTTTTATGATGCTTTAAAACAGTTCAAAAATCAAAATAATAATGAAACGTCTACAAAAGCTGCGAATTTTCTAGAACAATTAAGACAATTTCGGATAGCTTCCAGACAAGGGGCTTTATCGGAATTAATTTGGCAAATTTATCGTGAAACAGGCATTTATGATTTTGTTGGTGGGATGCCCGGCGGTCGTCAACGCCAGGCGAATTTACGTGCGCTATATGACCGGGCCCGCAGCTATGAAACAACATCATTTCGGGGGTTATTCCGCTTCTTGCGTTTTATTGAGCGCATGGAGGAAAATGGAGAGGACCTTGGAGCTGCAAGAGCACTTAGTGAACAAGAAGATGTTGTGCGCATGATGACGATTCACAGCAGTAAAGGGCTTGAATTTCCAGTCGTTATTTTAGGCGGAATGGATAAACAGTTTAATATGCAGGATTTAAACCAAAAGTATTTATTGCATAAAGATCTTGGGTTTGCAAGCAAGTATATTGATCCAATCAAGCGAATTACGTATCCGACATTGTTTTATTATGCCCTTCGTGAGGAAAAGTCACGTGAACTTTTAGCAGAAGAAATGCGTGTGCTTTATGTAGCGCTAACTCGTGCTAAAGAAAAATTGGTTATGATCGGGAATGTATCAAGTTTTGAGAAGAAAAGAGACAAATGGGAAAAGATGCTTGAATATTCACAGTGGGTTTTACCTGTTCACTTTCGTGCTGAGGCCAAAAGTTATCTGGATTGGGTAGGTCCTGCGCTTATCCGGCATAACGATAATGATGTACTTAGAGCGGAGCAAGGATCTAATGATGAAATATCTTCTGAGATACGGTTAGATCCTTCGAACTGGAAAGTAACTATTGTACATGGCAGTGCTTTAGCAAATTTAACAGAAAAAAAGGAAGAAGCGGATAAACAATTAGAAGAACATATCATTAATTGGAAGCCGATTACAATGGATAACAGAGAAATGGAGCAATGGGTGGATGAACTTCTATCATATACGTATCCGTTTCAGGAATCTGCTGAATCCCGGGCGAAACAAACGGTAACGGAAATAAAACGCCAGCGGGAATTAAAGGATGAATACAGTGCTGACCAAATCGTTAAACCTTTTCAACCATCCATTGTCAAACGGCCAAATTTCATGCAAAAAGAAAAAATAATTACTGCTACTGAAAGAGGAACAGCAATGCATACAGTAATGCAGCATTTACCAATGACAAAATCATTGAATGAAGAGGAAATAGAGGAATATACAGAAGTCCTCGTAGAACGTGAAATTCTTACAAAACAAGAAGCAGAAATTATTGATATTAGGGCTATTAGAGAGTTTTTTATGACGGATATTGCTGCTTGTATGATGAATGTCTCAACGATTTATCGTGAGGTACCGTTCAGCATAACATTGCCCGCAAGTGAGATTTATGCATCGTGGAAAAGCGATGTGGACGAACAGGTACTCATTCAAGGTGTCATTGATTGTCTGATACCGAAAGAAGATGGTTGGATGCTTTTAGATTACAAAACGGATGTTATTGATGGGAAAGTAACAGAACAAATGATAAATAAACTTAGAGCAAAATATGAAGTTCAGATGAATCTTTACCGTCATGCGATTGAACAGATTTGGCGTCAACCTGTAAAAGAGACATATCTTTATTTCTTTTCCAAACAATTAATGGTGAACGTTCCAACAAAATAAAACATTTGTATTTGAAGCTAAGCTCGCTAAAAAGTGAGTTTAGCCTTTTTTCATCATTGGGGCGATTTTCATGATTTTAGACAAAAAGAGTGAGATTAATTACATGTATGAAGGAATTTCTTTGATTGTACCGAATTGTAGTATAGATAAATAGATATTATTGGAAGGGATGCATACAAGTAATGAAACATTCGGCTGTGCCTATAAAAGAAAAAAATCGCCTTGCATGGATTGATGCAGCAAGGGGATTCGCAATTTTGGGTATATTCATCGTAAATGTTGGTGGGTTTTCTGCTCCATATTTTTTATATGGGGGAGCGGAAGAGGCGTGGCCTTCAGGCGTCAATCAATTTGTACAAGTAATCATTGACATCTTTTTCCATGCTCGTTTTTATACATTATTTTCCATGCTGTTCGGCTTTGGGTTTCAGCTGATGAAAGATAGTGTAGTTCAAAAGGGATTACGCTTATACCCATTTTTAACAAGGAGAATGTTTATTTTAATTGGATTTGGTATAGTTCATGCTTTTTTCATCTGGTATGGAGATATTTTACTTTCATATGGAGTGATCGGTTTATTTTTGCTTTTCTTTGTAAAGGTAAAAGATAAAACATTGCTCATGTGGGGATTTGGTTTATTAGGTGCTTGTACCGTTTTAATTACACTCGCATTGTATGCAGGGCGGGATTTACTTGATGTCACACAGGAAACCTCAATAAATCAAGCAATGGAAAGTTATCAAAGCAATAATTTATCTATTATTTGGTCACAAAATTATACAGACTGGATGTATTCAAATGGTGCTGGCTTTTTATTAATGTTTTTTGTTCTTTTACCGTTGTTTTTATTCGGCATGTATATCGCAAGAAAGAGATGGCTGCATGAGCCTAAGCGCCATCACTCCTTGTTGCAATCACTATGGATGATTAGTTTGGTATTATTTACTGTTTTTAAAATAGGGCCTTATTTATACGGCAATCCGTCATGGTTTATGTTTATGCAGGATAATATAGGTGGAACTGCTTCTGCACTCTTTTATATTATTTCTATTACATTGCTTGCACAGACAAATGTTGGGAAGAAGTTGATTAATCATTTGTCCTATGTTGGGCGAATGTCATTAACGAACTATATGATGCAATCGGTTATTTGTTTTATCTTATTTTATGGGGTTGGCTTTGGGCTTTATGGATCCGTTAGCCCATCATTAGGAGTTATGATCGCACTGCTTGTTTTTGGCGGTCAAATCTTTTTTAGCAAATGGTGGGTTACGAACTATCGGTTCGGTCCATTTGAATGGGTGTGGAGAAGTTTGACGTATATGAAACGTCAGCCTTTCCGAAAAAAGCAAGCGGATTGTTGATCAAGTAAAATAAAGACATCAGAAGTTTTTAGAAAAAATGCGAGTGTCCTTTTTAGGGATACCCGCATTTTAAAATTACTTGTTAAATACTTCTTTAATCTGATCCAAAGCCCATGTTAGTTCTTTTTTAGTAATAATAAGTGGAGGAGCGAATCGAATGACATTTTCATGTGTTTCTTTGCATAAAAGCCCTTTTTCCTTTAAAGCTTCGCAGTACGGGCGAGCTGCTTCAGTTAGTTCAACTCCAATAAATAGGCCTTTTCCTCGGACTTCCTTAATAACTGGATTCTTAATATTTTTCAATTCACCCATCAAATAATTACCGAGCTCTAGTGAGCGTTCAGCTAATCTTTCATCTTCAATAACATCCAATGAAGCTGAAGACACGGCACACGCTAAAGGATTTCCTCCAAATGTGGAACCGTGTGAACCGGGGTTAAATACACCAAGAATCTTCTTATTTGCAACAACACAGGAAATAGGGAAGACTCCGCCGCCTAAAGCTTTTCCTAATATGAAGATATCAGGTGAGACATTTTCCCAGTCACAAGCGAACATTTTTCCTGTCCGTGCTAAGCCTGCTTGAATTTCATCTGCAATATAAAGCACATTATTTTCTTTACAAACTTCATAGGCTTCTTTTAAAAAACCTTCAGGAGGAATAACAATACCCGCTTCACCTTGAACCGGTTCGAATAAAAATCCAGCAGTATTTTCATTAATCGCATTTTTTAGTGCGTCAATATCACCATAAGGAATAATTTTAATACCTGGCAGCATGGGGCCGAACCCACGTTTATATTCATTTTCTGATGACAGAGATACAGCGGTCATCGTTCTGCCATGAAAATTATCTTCACATGCAATGATTTCTGCTTTGTTCTCGGCAACCCCTTTTACATCGTAAGCCCAGCGTCTTGCTGCTTTAATCGCTGTTTCTACAGCTTCTGCACCAGTGTTCATTGGCAGTGCCATATCTTTATTCGTTAATTTACAAATTTTTTCATACCAAGGCCCAAGTTGATCATTATGAAATGCTCGTGATGTTAAGGTTACTGCATCTGCTTGCTTTTTTAATGCTTCTATAATTCTTGGATGGCGATGTCCCTGATTAAGAGCAGAGTAAGAACTTAGCATATCCATATACCGATTGCCTTCAGGGTCTTCTATCCAAACACCCTTGGCATGTGAAACGACGACAGGAAGCGGATGATAATTTTTTGCGCCGTATTCCTGAGTTTGATCAATGATTTGTTGACTTATTTGTGACATACGATCCCTCCCATAAAATACATTCAACTAAAGTATAACAGTTTTTATTAAATTTTCCGATGAAGTGAAATGTAAAGAATGTTCAAAGATAATTCATATGTATTCCCATTATTTACATGATATGATATCGTTAAGATGTAGTTGGACTTTCAAGGAAGAAAGAGGAGGTACAAATATGGCACATATGCATATTACATCATGGGTACTTGCATTTATTCTAATCATTCTTGTTGCAATGTTTTACAAACAAGGGAAAGTAAAACCGGGAAAAATACTTCATATGATCTTACGCTTAGATTATTTATTTATTCTGTATACCGGAGGAAGTCTGCTAGGTGATTATTTTTCCTCAACGATTGGGCACACTGGCGAAGTAATTATAAAAGTGATTGCCGGATTATGGATTATTATGGCAATGGAAATGATAGGGGTAAAACTTAGTAAAGATAAAAGTGCAAAGGGCTGGGTAATTCAATTAGTTATTGCAGCAATTATTGCAATAGCTCTAGGATTCGGTCGCCTGCCATTAGGTGTATTACCATAGAATGAAAAAGACGAAGAACTGTTCCATTCGGGCAGTTCTTTTTTGATGAAAAGGAAATATGAAGTATTTTCAACAAAATAGCGTTTTTTATTGACTATTATTGTGTAAAGTTAATAATAGGAAATGAACAATAAGAAATTCGGGGGAACTTATATGAAAAAAGTCGTACTCATTCTGTTAGCTGTACCATTTTTATTAATAGGAGCTAAGCCAATTATGGCAGAAAATGAGGCAGGGTTACAGGAAGAAATCATTTATAATATACTTGTCGACCGTTACAATAACGGGGATAATACATTGAATGGGCAAGTTAGTGTCGATGACCCATATGCGTATCATGGCGGGGATATTAAAGGAATTATTGATAAATTGGACGAAATCCAAGAGCATGGTTTTACAGCGATTACCCTTTCTCCAATTATGGAAAATGCAGATAATGGCTATCATGGTTATTGGATTGAAGATTATTATAATGTTGAACAGCAATTTGGCACAATGGAAGATGTTCAAACACTTGTAGAAGAAGCACATAAAAGAGATATGAAAGTTATATTGGAATTTGTAACAAATTATGTTGCGGACTCTCATGAAATTATCAGTGACCCGGATAAAGCAGATTGGCTGAAAGAAAATAAACTAGAAATCCAGGAAGAGACAAAGTGGCTGGAGCATGCCGCTGTTTTAAATCAAGAGAATCCAGCTGTCAGGGAATATTTGTTTGATGCTGCAGCGTTTTGGATAAATGAGACAGACATTGATGGTTTTAAATTACATGCCGCAGATATGGCTTCAGATGAGTTTTTAAAGAAATTTACTTCATCGTTGAAAGAGATAAATCCTGACCTTTATATACTTGCAGATGTGATGCAGGATAATCAAAGGATAAAAGAATTAAAAAACATTCCTGCTATTGATGCAGTAGATAATCAAAAAGTGCGGAAGGAATTAAATGAAGTATTTGATCAATCTGGTCAAGGCCTAGCCCCGCTAAATCAGCATTTGGAAGAAAAAAATAATACGCTTGATTTGCTCTCTGTTGATAATAAAAATACAAAGCGATTTTCTCAAGCTGTTGCTGAAAATGGACGTAAAGCATCTACTGTTTGGCAATTGGCATTAACTTACATGTATACTACTCCAGGGGTCCCCAGCATTTACCAAGGCTCTGAAATTCCGATGTATGGGGAAGGGGTTCCTGAAAGTCAAATGATGGTTTTATTTAATAGCGGGGAACAAGACATACCGGAATTCCTTGGACGTATTTCATCAATTCGAACTGAATTTCCCGCTTTAGTGCATGGTGATTATGAAGAAGTAGGGTCTAGTGGTGCGATGAGTGTCTTTAAACGCACGTATAAAGATGAAACATTATATGTTGCAATTAATAATGATAGCGAGTCGCGTTCTGTTTCAGTAACTGATATTGATTCAGGTTTGCAATTAAAAGGGTTGCTTGGTGATAATCTTGTTAGAGAAAAGGAAAACGGAGAATTTAAAATAGGCATTCCTCGCGAAACAGCAGAAATATATGTCGTAGAAGAAGATACGGGCATTAATTGGTTATTTATTGCCTTTATTCTTGGAGTTTTTTTCCTATTTATCTTCGCCGTTATCTACCTAAGTCGTAAACAGAAAAAAAGAAACTGACCTTATAAAAGTACCCGATCAAGTAGGCTTTTCTAAAAAGATCTCTTGATCGGGTACTTTTCTGATCAAGCTATCCATTTCCAATTGTTCCGCCATTCACATGAATAACTTGACCAGCTACATAAGTTGAGTTATTACTAGGCAAGTACACAAAAGCCGGAGCGAGTTCTTTCGGTTCACCTGGTCTATGCATCGGAGAGTCGTGACCGAATTTGATCAGATACCGAGAAAAAAGTCTTTCATTAAAGGTAATGAGCATCTAATCTATAGACACCCAAAAAAGTAGCATATGAAAATCTTTGCAATTGTCACATGCTACTTTAATTTATTAAAAGCAGCCCCACATAAAGAGATCCCATTGTCTTATAAAAAGGCTGTTACATTAGAAAGTCCCATAATCGTGTGCTGATTTCGCTCCTTGCTTTTGCAAATAATAATAAATGGTTTGGTAATGCTTGATGTCTATTTCACCTGCTATGTATTTTTTTTGATAATAATCTAATAAATGATTGATCGATTCCGGTTGTTGGTTCCGGTCTCGTTCATAGGTGCTAAATAATTCATTTATTTGCATGTTGGACCTCCTCTTATATAGTTATACCTTAGGGTTTGTCTATATATATGAAAGAGAAAAGGGATTCATGCGTGTTTTTTATTTATATGGCTTATTTAAGAAAAATAGTGCAATCGTTCCCGGGCCGGAGTGAGCGCCAATGACAGCTCCGACCATTTCAATAATAACTTCTTTTACATTGAATTTTTCCTTAATCAATGAAGCCAGCTGCTCTGCTCGTTCTAAATCATCACCGTGGCTTATTCCGATTACCTGATTTTCAAAATTTGCACCTCGTTTTTCCATTACTTCCAACATACGTTTTAATACTTTTTTAGATCCCCTAATTTTTTCCAAAGGGATTAACTTTCCATCATCGACATGTAATAAAGGCTTTATTTTTAAAAGTGATCCTACAAAGGCAGCCGTCCTACTGACCCGACCTCCCCGGTGTAAATACTCTAAATCATCAACTGTAAAAATGTGTTCCATATGTTGTGCGTGATCCGTTGCTGCATGAATAATTTCATTTAGTTGTGCTCCCTCTTTTGCCAGTTTTGCAACATGCAGAACGACTAATCCATATCCAAGCGAAGCACATTTCGTATCAAGAACATGAATTGGTGCATCTGGATATTCTTCCTTTATTTCTTGTTCTATCATTTTAGCGGTTTGATATGTACCTGATAACTGAGAAGAGAACGCTAAATATACCAATGGTTGATTTGTTTGCGCATATGATGTAAAAATAGTTTTAAAGGTTTGTGGCGAAACTTGGGATGTTTTTGCATGCCCCCCGTTTCTCATCGCGTCATACACTGTTTTTGGTGTTATTTCAATACTATCTTTATAGTCATTTCCGTTTATATGAACGGTTAATGGTACCATTTCAATGTCAAATCCGTTATAATAGTGTTCCGACAAATCACATGCTGAATCAGCAAGAATTTTAATTGTCATTTCTTCACCTTCATTCATCTAAAATAATGCTTGAACCTACATATTTAGTTTATAGTTAGATGGTAAGATAGTCAAAATATATATCATTAATATTTTAAATAATGTAACAAATAATGTTTAGAAATTTTTAGAAAGGTAAGTAGAGGAGAGAGAGGAAGGTTTTTTTATGTTTTTCATGGAGGCAAAACGTATCGCGATCGTGATCGTTGGTTCGCTGCTTGTAGCAGTATCACTTAATTTCTTTTTAATTAATGCCAATGTATATGCGAGTGGATTTACCGGTGCTGCTCAGTTAGCATCTAGCGTATTTAAAGATTTTTTAAATTTAAAGGTTACGACAGGGACATTATTATTTCTATTTAATATCCCGGTGTTTGTATTAGGTTGGTTTAAAGTGGGAAAAGGCTTTACCATTTATAGCGCAATTTCCGTTGTGTTTGCTACGATATTTTTAGAAATATTGCCTGTGGTATCTTTAACGGACGATATTATCTTGAATGCAGTGGCAGGTGGAGTTATTGGCGGTGCTGGTGTAGGAATTTCATTAAAATTAGGTGCTTCAACAGGTGGAATGGATATCATTGCAATGATACTATCACGTTTGCAAGATAAGCCTATAGGGATGTATTTTTTGATCCTTAATGGCATTATTATTGCGCTAGCTGGTATTTTGTATGAACCTGAAAATGCCTTGTATACAATGCTCACATTATATATCACTACGTTAGTGATTGATGCTATCCATACACGTCATGAAAAGGTAACAGCTATGATTATTACGCACAAAGCGGAAGAATTACAAAATGCTATCCATCAGAAAATGGTACGGGGGATTACAATATTACCTGCAAAAGGGGCATATAGAAAAGAAGATAAGAATATGCTATATCTTGTTATCACACGCTATGAATTATACGATTTGGAACAAATTATCACTGACGTAGATCCCGAAGCATTCACAAACATTGTACAAACAGCAGGCGTCTTTGGATTCTTTAGAAAAGAAGGAGAACAAATAAAAGCAGATTAAAATGATCGATTAATAAAAAAAGGACAGCAAAGTAGCTGTCTTTTTATCATAGTGCGCCCAGCATGGGCT
>NZ_JFBD01000019.1 GCF_000709085.1 Virgibacillus alimentarius
AAAAGTCCTGTTAGAAGACCTTCTTGAAAATAGTTTTTCCCAAGAAAACCAGCAAGTCGAAGCGATGCTGAAAGAAACGGGCATCCGGCTTCCGCCTGCACCACCTGATCGTCCTAATGTTGACGTACAGGATATTCCAGCTGGAGCACGATTTTATGACGGAGAAATTGCTGCATTCGTTAAAAAGGAGTTAATGACAGGAAAAATAACATGCAGTTCTATTATGGGGATTGCTATACGGGAAGACATTTTCTCCATGTTTGAAGATTTTCATTCGCAAAAGGCAGAATACGAACGAAAACTGTTAGAAGTGATGAAAGAAAAAGGATGGTTCGTATCTCCGCCAATCAATGTACAGTAAAAAATGAGGAGTGAAGAACCGTGGCATCAAAAAATAAGGGGATGGCCATTGCAGCCATAGGATCCATCCCGCTGATCATGACACTGGGAAACTCCATGCTCATTCCCATCTTCCCTCAAATGCAGGATGCACTGAACCTATCCCAGATGCAGGTAAGTTTAACCATCACTGTATTTTCGATCGCTGCAGCTATCTTAATTCCGATTGTAGGCTATCTTTCCGATCGCTTCTCTAGAAAAGTTGTGATTGTTCCGTCTCTCATTTTATTTGGGATTGGCGGACTGCTTGCTGGGTTTGGTGCACTAGGGTTTTCACATGCGTATGTATGGATTTTAATTGGCCGAATTATTCAAGGGATTGGCGCCGCCGGGACTGCGCCAATAGCGATGGCTTTAGCTGGGGATTTATTCAGAGGAGCAGAGCAAAGCCGAGTACTGGGAATAGTTGAGGCATCAAACGGACTTGGTAAAGTATTAGCTCCTATTCTCGGATCACTGTTAGCAATTTTTACATGGTACGCTGTCTTTTTTGCATTTCCGGCCATCTGTCTTGTGTCCATCTTATTAACATGGATATTTATAAAAGAAAAAAACGATCGCCAAGCACCGCCCCCTTTTGGCAAATACGCAAGAAGGCTTCTTAATGGTTTTAAACAGGAAGGAAGATGGCTATTTACAACCTACCTGGCAGGAGGCACTTGCTTATTTACCTTATTTGGCATTCTTTTCTTTTTATCCGATGTGCTTGAAGAAAAATATAGTATTGAGGGGGTCATGAAAGGGCTAGTTTTGGCCATTCCATTACTTGTTATGGTTACCTTTTCTTATATAACCGGGAGCAAGATCGGAAAAGATTTGGCGAAAATGAAGAAGTTAATGGTCATCGGATTTATACTTATGACAATTTCCTATGGTTTCCTTGTTTTCTTTGAAAAGCTCATTCCATTTCTTCTTGTTCTTTCTATAAGCAGTGTGGGCGCAGGCCTTGTACTTCCATGTGTCAATAGTTTTATTACCGGATCTGTAGGGAGAGAGCGCAGAGGCATTGTAACTTCCCTTTACGGTTCTGTCCGCTTTCTTGGTGTCGCCAGTGGACCTCCCGTATTTACACATTTAGAGGACTGGTCAAGAAATGGAATGTTTTTATCCATCGCCACCTTCACACTCCTTGTTGGTCTTTTGATCCTAACCCTTATTCGTGTAAAAGGAAAAGATGATCATAAAAATAAAAAAGCGAAGGTACGCTATCATTATATTTAAGGTTTTTTTCGAAAGTCGAGTGTATAGGACGCTTGAAACGACATACGGCAAATAAGATCAACCACTGTCGTTGAGATCCATTGACTGATGAAAGCGAGGAGAATAATTTTCCAGCTGATGATAGCACCTGTAAGGAAAAAGATAGAACAGTTGATAAGAAATAATGGTTTGCCTGGGAGAATATCCCTGCCCAGCGCAACCATAAATGCAATTACCCCGACGCCACCATTCGAAACACCCTGACGCATCAGGAGCCCAATCCCAGTTCCAAGCAAGACAGAACCGATAACAAGGTCATACACGAGATTTCTGTTAAGGATAAAAAAATGACTTTCAAAAAAATCGATGGACAAGGATGTCATTGTAATCCCGATAATTGTCCAAAGAGCGAAGCGTTTCCCTAAATATTTCACAGCAATCACAAGCATGGAGAAATTAACCATCCACAACGCAGGTCCCATATTAATGTGAAACAAATAATTGAACAAAACAGCAATCCCTCCAGCACCTCCAGAAGGAATAAAATGCGGAAATAGAAACAGGCCCATTCCCAGCCCCTGAATAGCTCCTCCAGCTAGAACCAGTGCCCCTTTTTGTATTCGATGCTTCATAAGGGTACCTCCCATTGTATTGCTCATTTGGACAACCGTCTCTTCCTATTCTTATTCCGATATACCGATAAACATGAATAACGCTCTCTTCAAAGAAAAAACACACTTATCAAGGGATTCATCGGATAAGTGTGTTTGCTATGTTGTCTGTTAATTAATTAAAAACAATTGTTTTATTTCCATGAACAAGGATTGCATTATCAACATGCCAGGAGACCGCTTTTGCAAGGACCTGCTTTTCTACATGACGGCCGGCAATCTTTAAATCTTCTGCTGTATACCGGTGATTAACTCTTTGAACATCTTGCTCAATAATTGGACCTTCATCAAGATCGTCTGTAACATAATGGGCGGTAGCCCCGATTAATTTGACACCACGGTTAAATGCTCTTACATACGGATTTGCACCAACAAATGCAGGCAGGAAGGAATGGTGAATATTGATGATTTGCTTGGAATACTGCTCTACGAAGTGTGGAGTCAGCACTTGCATATATCGTGCTAAAGCGATAAAATCCACTTTCCCTTTCAATAATTCAAGCTGCTTTTTCTCTGCTTCTTTTTTCGTTTCACGCGTTACTGGAATATGGTAATACGGAATCCCAAAAGCTTCCACTTCCTCTTTAAAATCAGGATGGTTACTGATAACCATCGGAATATCTACAGGAAGCTCCCCGGACTTCCATCTCCAAATCAATTCCATCAGACAGTGATCTTCTTTCGAAACAAAAATAGCCATACGTTTTCTTTTCTTCTTGCTACTCAATTTCCAGTCCATTGAATACTCCCGTGCAATCGTATGAAGATCTTCTTCAAGCTTTCCATATGTTTCATCAAATTCTTCCATTTCAAACTCGATCCGCATAAAGAACATGCCGGATTGCGGATCAGTCGTATGTTGATCAAATCGTACGATATTGGCATCATGCTCTAATAAAAAATTAGATATCGTCGAAATGATACCAGGCTTTTCCGGACACGAAATTAATAATTTTCCACGGTTTTGGTTCATATACGCTTCTGTTTTCATTGTACTTCCACCTCGTATAGTATATTTAGGCATTGTTTTTCCGCCTATTTGATTTGATTCATTTATAAATTATACAAGCTGTTATAACTCCGTTACCTTTCACTACAGGCGGACGCTTTCCGCGGGCATGGCTTGAGCCTCCTCGCTCACAAAAATCGTTCGCTGTGGGATCTCAAGACTCATGCTATTCCCGCTGGAGTCACCGCCTTTCGTTCAAGGTAACTCAGTTTGTGCATGCCTTCATAAAAACATTAATCACCTGAGTCACATATCACTCACTTGGACGCTCTGAGATATTCCTAGATAATGGTCTTAGGATCATTTGGGACAATTCTTTTCCCCTTTGCGGGCATAACCGCATTAGGAAGACTGTTTCCCAGTGTACGTGCGGATATTCATACACGCAGGCTGTACACCTTGTTATTTGAACCTAGATGTTAGTAGCTCTAGTGCGGCTTTCAAAACAAGGATAGTACTTATACACGAGGCTGCTGATCGGCGTCCACACTAGGGATATCTCAGAGCGTCCAAGCAATAAGTTCCAATGATTCTAATTCGAAGGGAGGAAATACCCTATGAAATTATTGTTGGATTAGACGTGAGTTCGTATGATATCAAAGCTTATTTTTTAAATGGCGAAGGTGCTGAGGATTGGGTTGGAGCCCACAAGTGTCTATAGTTTTCATCCATCCATGTTTCTGCACAATAGATAAATGAAGCATAAATAGCTTCTGTATCCTGTTGAGTAACTTCCAGTAATTTACATTTAGTTACTGATCTAGTTTGTATTGCCTTTTTTAAACAATTTGAACCTTGACAATCAAATATCTAATCATTTTTCTCTTGACATATCACCGCAGGTCTTTACGCATTATTTTTAATGAAGGAAAATAAAAAAATCTAGTGATGATCTGTTCGAATACTACCCATGAATCTCCTGTCCATGTACTGCCAGTGCTGCCTCACCAATTGCTTCAGCAAGTGTCGGATGCGGATGGATGGTACTTCCAATATCCATCGCTGTTGCTTCAAGCACTTGCGCAAGCCCTGCTTCCGTTACCATATCGGTTACATGCGGGCCAACCATATGTGCGCCTAGTAGTTTGTCTGTCTTTTTATCTACAACCAGCTTCACGAAGCCGTCCGGAACACCAAACACGAGTGACTTTCCTATGGCCCGGAAGGAGAACTTCCCAGTTTTCACCTCATATCCTTCTTCCTTCGCCTCATCCTCCGCGAGTCCGACACTTGCGGCCTCCGGACTCGAATAAACACATTTTGCTACAAGGGCAGAATCAAGTGGGGATGGATTTTTTCCTGCCATATGTTCAACGGCAATCATCCCTTCATGTGAAGCTACATGAGCAAGCTGCAATCCGCCAATAACGTCTCCAATGGCGTAGACATTTGCTTCATTTGTCTGGTAATGCTCATTTACTTGAATGAATCCGTGTTCTATTTGCACTTTCGTATCTTCAAGTCCTATATAATCAGTGACCGGTGCACGTCCTACTGAAACAAGCAAGCGATCAGCAGTAAATTCTTTTTCCTTTCCTTTATGTTCAGCCTGAATGGATACCCCATGATTTTTCTTTAACGTTTCGGAAAGTACTTTTGCACCTGTTATTATTTTTACACCTTTTTTCTTCATTAAACGTTGCAGTTCTCTTGAAACGTCTTTATCTTCCGCTGGTAAAATCCGCTTTGCATATTCGAGTACGGTTACTTTTACACCGAAATCATTTAGCATGGAAGCCCATTCCATTCCAATTACTCCTCCCCCTATAACGAGGATAGATGCGGGCAACTCCTCCATATTCAAAGCTTCATCTGACGTCATGACATACGTCCCGTCCACATCAAGACCGGGAAGCGTTCTCGGACGTGACCCGGTTGCAAGAAGAATATGTCGAGCTGCTAAAAATTCTTCTCCACCGTTATTTAGCTTTACCGAAACATCCTTTTCTCCTGTAATGACACCTGTTCCTTCATAAACATCAATTTTTCCTTTTTTCATAAGATGTTGTACACCTTTGAATAGACGTTCCGTGATTCCTTCTTTACGAGCTTGCACTTTTGAAAAATCGAGATTCACCTCAGGAGCAATCACTCCGAAATTTTCTCCGTTTTTTGTATTCGCATACACTTCAGCACTTCTCAGCAAAGCTTTACTGGGAATACAGCCTGCATGCAGACAAGTTCCTCCCAGTTTTCCTTTTTCAACGACTGCAGCTTTTAAGCCTAATTGCGAAGCACGAATCGCTGACACATATCCCCCCGTACCTCCACCAATGACCACTACATCGTAACCCTGTTCCATCATTTATCTCTCCTCTTCCGCTAATCCCCGTACTTGATTCCATCTATTCAAGGACATTTATTGAAATATTCCGTAAATTTTAAGGTTTCGTATGACACGTGGCATAAATGGATGGCCCCTTGCTTGGGCCATCCATTTATGGCTTACCTTTTTTACACCTTTACTAAATCATGATGTAATGGATATGCCTCACAAATTGCGCTTGTCACCTCTTTGGAACTCGCAATCATTTCAGCATTTCCTTTGCTCTTAAGGACGTCCGCGATCACTTTAGCAATCTGAACCATCTCTTCTTTCCGCATTCCACGTGTCGTAAGAGCCGCTGTTCCAATACGTACACCACTTGTTACAAACGGGCTTTCCGGATCAAATGGAATCGTATTTTTATTAACCGTAATTCCCGCTTTCTCAAGCAATGCTTCTGCATCTTTCCCAGTTAAATCCCACGGACGCAAATCGAGCAAAATCAAATGATTGTCGGTTCCGCCAGTTACTAAAGATGCTCCATGCTTCATCAATTCCTCACCTAGCGTTTTTGCGTTTTCCACGACTTGTTTCGAGTAATCTTTAAAAGCTGGATTTAGCGCTTCTTTAAAAGCAACTGCTTTAGCAGCAATAATATGCATTAAAGGACCGCCCTGGATGCCTGGAAACACCGATTTATTCATTTTCTTTATCGTATCTTCATCATTTGATAAAATGATTCCACCACGCGGACCGCGTAATGTTTTATGTGTTGTACTTGTAACCACATCCGCATATGGAATCGGGGAAGGATGAATCCCTGCAGCTACAAGACCGGCAATATGTGCCATATCAACCATCAATTTGGCACCAACCTGATCTGCTATTTCGCGAAACTTTTTAAAGTCGATGGTTCTTGGGTACGCACTTGTACCTGCAATGATTAATTTTGGTTTTTCCCTTTTTGCAATTTTTTCAAGCGCTTCATAATCAATCAGTTGGGTATCTTTATCCACACCGTAAGAAACAACTTCAAACCATTTTCCAGATACACTTACCGGACTTCCATGTGTCAGATGCCCCCCGTGAGATAGGTTCATTCCCATGATTTTATCGCCAGGCTCAAGCAAAGCAAAGAAGGCTGCAAAATTTGCCTGTGCACCCGAGTGGGATTGCACATTTGCATATTTCACGTCAAATAGTTCCTTCAATCGGTCAATTGCTGCTTGTTCTGCAACATCAACATATTCACATCCTCCGTAATACCTTTTCCCAGGATAGCCTTCTGCATATTTGTTTGTCATCACACTGCCCATTGCCTCAAGTACATCTTGACTTACAAAGTTCTCCGATGCAATTAACTCCAGTGTCTCCAATTGTCGTTGTTGCTCCTGCTTGATTGCCTCAAAGATGGTGGCATCGTTTTTCTGTAAACTCATAAGAAATCCTCCTCCTATTTTTTAAAGTCCATCTTTAATCATTGGAATTTTCACTCTTTTTATACCCTTCCCATCCTTCTCGCTTTCTGCTTATCAAAAAGAACATAAAAAGGACAGAGAAGGGTAAAAGATCTCCCTTCTCTGTCCTTTCACCTGAAAGTTTAACTCTATCATTTGATAAAGCCTTCCCCTTTGGTGGCGTTTCATACGCGCTCTCCAGAGATGCGTCTTATTGTGGTTCTTCTACCTGAGAGATTTGTTCCAAGGGAATTTTTTGGAACTTGCTCCTTCGGTGGCTTTCACTTAGCACTCTCCCACAATCGTTAACCGCTTTTTGTTTATCATAATCAAAAGATGGATGATTGTCAAACACTAATGTGAATTTTCTTAGAACTTTGATTGGATCGATTTTCAAATTTTCCATTTACACTTTAGCAATCGTTGGAAGCCGTTTTGTGAGTCTTTCAATCGATTTATCTGCTTCACGCAGTACAATATCTTTATCTACCGTCTTAACAATGCCCTTATCCATCACCATTTTTCCATCAATGATCGTTGTTTCTACATCTGCTCTTGTTGCAGCATACACGATTCTTGAAATTGGATCTACGTTGGAGGAAGGGTATGTGTGAAATTGATTTAAATCCAGAATGGCTAAGTCTGCTTTTTTACCAACTTCAAGACTTCCAATTTCATCATCAAGACCTACTGCCTCAGCTCCCCCAATTGTAGCCATGCGGAAAACCATTCTGGCACCCATAGCAGTTGGACCATGCTCTGGTTTTTGTATGATGGAAGCTAATCGCATTTCATTAAACATATCCAGATTATTATTACAAGGTGCACCGTCTGCTCCCAGGCTGACACTTGCTTCAAGTTCTAACATATCCGGTACATCAGCAATACCAGAAGCCAGTTTTAAATTAGAACCTGGACAATGACTCATTTTTACCCCGCGCTCTTTAATAATACGTTTTTCCTCATCATCAAGCCACACACAATGTGCCAATATAAGATCTTCATTTGCAAGACCAATATGATCAAGATAAACCACATTCCTCATCCCTCTTTGCATTTCTACAATTTCAATTTCGCCTCTGTTTTCCGAAGCATGTGTGTGTACTTTCACGTTATATTGTTTTGATAAATCTCTGACCTCTTTTAAAAGATCTTCGGTACACGAAACGACAAACCGTGGACAAAATGCATAACGAATTCGTCCATTATCGTGATTGTTCCATTTTTCAAGCAGGTCGACACTTCTTTGGATTGAGGAAGTTGTATCTTCCAGCAATAAATCAGGAAGATCATCCCCCATATCCATCATTACTTTCCCTGCCAGGCAGCGAATACCACTTTCATCCATCGCTCGAAATGCAGCATCTGTGTGATTTACTGTTTCCATATCCACAATTGCTGTCGTACCACTTTGGATTAATTCACCAAGTCCAAGCATGGCAGAATAATAACTGGATTCTTCATCGTGCGATGCTTCAAGTGGCCAGATTTTCTTCTGCAGCCAATCCATCAGTTCTAAATCGTCCGCTTGACCGCGGAACAGTGCTTGACAAAGGTGTATATGGGTTTGGATGAAACCCGGTATAACCGTTTTATTTTTTGCATTAATTACTTTATCAGCCCCGTAATCTAAATTTCTGCCAATTTCTTTTATTCGGTCATTCTCTATATATAAATCTCCTTGAATGATTTCCTCCTGCTGATTCATCGTGATGATTTGTACATTTTTTATTAAAATTGTAGACACATGTTTCACACCCTTTTAATAAATCTCTTCTCTATCACTTTTCTCGTATTCCACTTAGATTTCCTTCTTTCACATTGCTAAATTGCTCTGCCAATTTTTTATAAAAATCAATCGATCGTAAGTAGCTTTTAATATCCACATATTCATCTGGCTGATGGGCCAGCTTCTCATCTCCTGGTCCATAGATCAGGGTAGGAATTTTACTTTCAGGATTTAAAACTGCTCCATCTGTATAGTAAGAAACTCCGTGAACATCATCTCTATCCAGCTCTTTTATCTCCAGTGCGGTTGAAATGATCGGATTAGCTTTATCTGTACGTATCGATGGGCGATCCAGTTCGGTTTCCACGAAGAATGCTGGGGCTCCGTCACCGGAAAGTAAGGTCGTTAGTTTTTCATTTATTTTAGCTAGTAATTGTTCATGTGATTGAGGAGGGACAGATCGGATATCAATACCTAGACTGCACCGATCTGGTATCACATTTGTTTGTACACCGCCATCTATTTTTGTTACTGCCATACTACTCGTCCCTAAAGATGCTGCGGAGATATTCCAATCTGATTTTAACGATTCAATCATCTCCATCACCTTTTGCGACCATTCGACAGCATTTATACCTTCCTCAGGCATTGAACCATGGGCAGTTTTCCCGCAAAGGGTAATGTTTAGCCAAAAAGCCCCTTTATGGCCGATTACTACTTTTTCTTTCGTTGGCTCACCGATGACCATTGCCTCAACATCTTCCAGATTCTGATCTTTCAAATATTCTCTTGCACCACAACTATCGACTTCTTCTCCCGCTGTAGCAAGGAATACAATATCTTTTTCCAACTCTTTCTGCTCTAAAAACAATGACTCGACGGCTAAATACATGGCACAAAGCCCACTCTTCATATCTGACGTCCCGCGTCCGTATAGTTTCTCTCCTTCTATTTGCGCAGAAAAGGGAGGGGATCTCCACGGCTGCTGGCCGGGAAGAACCGTGTCCATATGTCCACAGAAAAGTAATTTTCCTTGCCCTTTTCCTTTTAAATGGATCTCTAAATTACTTCTGTTTGATTCAAACGGAGTTATATGATAAGGGATTCCTGTTGACTCACATCGTTTAGCTAAGGCTTTTGCTATTTCATGCTCATTCCCGGGAGGGTTTGAACTATCAATTTGAATCATTTCCTGAAGAAAACGAACAGCATCATCCATTTAGTTCGCCTCCACAATTTGCATCTTTAGTGATGTAACGTTCCATCCGTTTACAGGAGCCATGTCCTGTGAGCATGTGGAGCAAGCGATCACAACTTCATCAAGTGCCTTCAGACGAACGTAATCACCTGGTTTAGATAAAGGTTCACTGATTTCATAATCCCCTACATCATTTAACACATTGTTCATAAATAAGTTGATCGGATCAGGCACTGGCTCATTACCTAAACCAAAAGAATTTAATGCATTTTTTAAATTATCGTGGCAGTTTGGATGATCATCTTTGCCGTAATCCACTTTATAGCGATAATAATCACATGCAGGGAAGAAAAAGTCATGTTTACCAACCGTATCTTGCTCAAATGTCATCAACGGACGACGCCTGTTACTATATAAATAATCTCCTTCTTTAAGGCGTATACTACTGAGAGAAGCTCTCATGTGAACGGGCGAGACAAACTCTTTTGGATCGTTTCGATTAAAACATACAAAATCACCTACCTGTTTCCCGTCAACATCAATAATAAGTACCTCTTCACCCGGCTGAAGAACTGCACTTCTACCTTCATAAGGCGGGATCAGGATTTCTTCTTTCATTCTTTCACGTTGTGAATGAACCATTACATACACCCCTCATCCATATATAATCCAGTACATTAATCTAAAAATACGGCAACCGCTCTGACCGGAGAACCCGTTCCTTTGCGGATTTTTAGCGGCAGTCCAAAGTATAAAAACCGTTTATTTGCAACCTCATTTAAATTGGCGAGATTTTCCGTGTTCGTCAACCCATACTCCTGGCATACTTGGTGTCCCGAAAATTTTTTATCCTTGGGATTATCAATGGCCGGTGTATCAATACCAAAGTTTACAACCCCTTTTTCTGCTAGCCATTTTGCTCCTTCGTAATCTAGACCAGCGTGACGATACAGCCAATCGTCTGTCCCATAAGAGCGGTTGTAGTGTCCTGTATAAAGGAGAACTATGTCTCCTTTTTCAAGTACTTGCTGTGATTTACGAAGTGCATGCTCCAGCTCATTTGGCGTAATATATCCATCGGGTGAAATATGGGATACATCGAGACAAATAGCAGGTCCGTAAAAATATTCCAATGCCATCTCGTCAATGGTTGGTCCATTTGGATCATATTCAAAAACAGCATCGGAATGCGTAGGACCGTGTTCACTTATAATTAGATTATTCGTACAGAATGGGAAGCCCATTTGTTCAATGGATTCCTCATGTGTCATGTTCCGAAAAATCATTGTTTTTTGATGGGGCGGAAATACTGGCATTCCCTGGTAAATTTCTTGTGAGAGATCGACTAATCGCACTCCCATTATTTACTCCCTCCTTGTTCTACTACAGGCGAAAGCACTTCAAATTGATCAACATCAATTAATCCCATATCGGTTATCTTCCATTCTGGACTTGTTACAAGCGACCAGAAGGAAAGATGCATAAATGGTACATCCATGCCACAACCAAGCTCTTCGCTTGCTAAACGCGTAAGGTCCGCTATTTTTTCACTTAATTCAACGCCTGTTAATTCATCCGAAATTAAGCCACCAACTTTAAGCGGCAGGTCTCCAACGACTTTTCCATTTTTTATCATGGCAATTCCGCCTTGCATCGCAATCACTCGGTTAACTGCTGTAACCATATCTTCATAGTTGGTTCCAGTAACAATAATATTATGGGTATCATGTGCTACACTTTCTGCGATCGCTCCGCTTTCAAGCTTGAATCCATTGATAAACGCTTTACCTATGTTACCGGTTCTTCCGTGTCTTTCTACAACCATTAGTGGAAGGACGTCTTGCTGCAAGCAAGGCTGTACAACACCATTTGACACATTCAGATTGAATTCCTGTTTCCCTGTTAAATTTTGAAACGGAATTCCTACTATGGAACGAACGCGCGCTTTGCTTCCACTTGCTTTAATATGAAGATCTTCAGCTTTGATAGGAGTTACTTTAACAGATTGTTTTACACTTTCTGGGTAGGCGTAAGAACCCAGTTCAATCGTCATTTCCCCTTTTTCAGCTGCAAGTGTACCATTCAAATAGACTTGATCAATGACCATTTCATTCAAATCACTGATTACGGCCACATTTGCTTTTTTTCCAGCAGCCAGCACACCTACATCTTTAAATCCAAAATGTGTAGCCGGATTAATGGTTGCCATCTGAATTGCTTCAACCGGATCAACTCCTTCAGCAATTGTTCTGCGGATAATATCATTCATATGTCCGTCTTTTAGCAGATCTTCAGGGACCATATCGTCAGAAACTAAAATAGCCCGGCGAGAATCCATTCCTTCCTCGGTTACAGCACGGATACACTCAGCCATATTCCGTTGGGATGATCCTTCACGCATAAATACACTAACACCTTGTCGGAGTTTCTCCATCATTTCTTCTTTCGTTGTTGTTTCATGACAAGAGACATGCGTTCCTCCCCCAATAATATGTGCTGCAAGTTCTTTTCCAAATAACCCTGGTGCATTGCCCTCTACTGTTTTTCCAATACGATTTGCATACGAAACAGATGCAATTAAATCATCGATTAATTCCGGAGCATGATGATAGACAGGATGGATATTACTAAAGCTTTGAATTTCACCGATCCCTTGAACATATGGATCGTTTAAAAGTTCTTCCATATGCTTGGAATTAACATCAAAGCCAGATGTCTCCAGTCCTGGTGCATCCGGAACTGCACAAGGTACTGTAAACAAAATTTGGTTTGGTAGTGTTTTTGCTTCTTTTATCATCTCTTGCATTCCATGTACACCTAAAACGTTTCCAATTTCATGTGGATCATTAATGATCGTTGTTGTACCGGTTGGAATAGAGAGCCGAGAAAATTCTGTGGCCGTAAGCATGGCACTTTCAAAATGCATATGGGAGTCAATAAAACCAGGTGAGATAAATTTCCCTCTTACATTTTCAACTTGTGTCCCGTCTCCAATCAATTCACTCACGTCGCCGACAAGAACAATATGCTCCCCCTTCATCGCCACATCTGCTTCATAAATTTCTCTTGTTACCGTATTGATTACATAACCACCTTGAAGAACAACATCAGCAAATTGATTGGAATCTAGCAGTACATCGATAAGCTTTCTCCATTGAATTGCCTCTTTTATATTTTCAGCCTGCATTTTCTTTGTCATCCTTTCAAATCCTCGTATTCTAAACTATCAATAATACCTACGATTGCTGCATCCACCGGGGAATCTTTATTAGACATTGACCGGGAAGCCATACTCCCCCTAACAAAAATCACCTTTTCGCCAATCCCCGCTCCAACTGTATCCACCGTTATAATTGGCTGAGCGTTAAGGGGGGCACCATTTAAATCGATCGGCTGTGTGATTAATAATTTCGTACCGACCAAGTTATCATCTTTCCTCGTTGCCGTAACTCTTCCAGCTACAATTCCCATCTCCATGTTATTTCCCCCTTGTCACTCGCTGATCTCGATTTGATATTTTTTTGCTGTATCTCTTGCCAGTGGTGTAATGATTGTTCCTTTTGTTCGTTGGATATACCTCTGACCAGATGCAGCGAATTTCATCATTGTTTCGGATGTAATGATTTTTTTCTTTTGTTTTTGGTAAGTGGAATGTATAAAATGAAAGATCTGATCACTATCATCAAATAAATGAATGCCAAAGCCCCGTAATTCTTGTAATTGATTTTTCATCTTATGCTTGAAGTAGGATGTGCCTTGATTTAGTCCTGAGTCCTGCCAAATGGTATGATAGGGATCAGCACCTGCAGACAAGGCACTGACATTCCTGCCACTCATCAATGCAAAGAGCAGAATTCGAATTGCGATATGACGATCATTAAAGCGCATTAGATCGGAGACGACGGAAAATGGTAAAACGGGTAGCAAAAAATGATCAAAATCTTCTTTATGCATCGCAGCCTGATCGAATGACAGCAAGTCATCGTTTTTCATCCGTTTAGCAAGATGATTTATTTGGTAATGTTCCAGTATGCTAGCGTCCAAGCATACACGAACGATAATCCCATGTTCACGAAGCATTTTTAAAGCCTCTAAGCCTTCGTCCATCCCATTCATATGATAGAAAAGAAGCGCAAGTACTCTACTCTTACGTACATTTGCTGCCTCTTTTCTATTTCGATTCATTAATTCCTGCAAAGTTGTTGATACAATTGCACTTTGCCGGTTAAGCGACAAGCTTATTCACCTTTTGAAAGCAGTGCACGTTCAATTTCATTATGCGGTCTAGGGATGACATGGACGCTTATCAACTCTCCAACACGACTTGCTGCATCTGCACCTGCATCAGTAGCTGCTTTTACAGCACCAACATCACCACGAACCATCACAGTTACCAGTCCAAAACCAACTTTTTCATAACCACAGATTTCGACATTCGCAGCCTTTACCATTGCATCCGCTGCTTCAACCGCACCTACAAGTCCTTTTGTTTCTACTAAACCTAATGCTTCCCCCATTTGTAAACCCTCCTCATAGTGTTTGAAATACATTATGCTTTCTTTTCGTCATTGCTATTTTTTTGATTTTGTGTTTTTTTCGCAGACGAAGTCTTTTTAGCTGTTGTATGCGCCTTCACTTCTTTTGCTGGTGCTTCATCCACATTTTCTTTCTCAGCCTTTATTTTTGAAGCTTTTTCCGTCGGCTGATCCGTACTGTCTTCTTTTTCATGAAGAAGCGATTTGGATTCTTCCAACAAAGAAAATTTACTTAATAAATGATCATTCACGTTCGAATGGGCACGCGGGATAACATGTGACGAAATAATTTCACCCACTGCCTCACCTGCCTTATTTCCCGCTTCAACCGCTGAAGTAACAGCAGCAACATCACCGGAAAAGTGTACCGTCACTCCAACATAACCACTAACTCCGATTACTTTTTCCATACCAATTATTTCAACATCTGCAGCTTTCACTGCCGCATCTGCGGCGGACACTGCAGTTGAATATCCTACCGTTTCGATAAGACCAAGTGCTATCAATGATTCATCTCCTCCTCTCTACACCAAACCCGTTATCACCCACGTTACGTGCTTATCAATCGAGGTGCTTCTTTTTTCAGCGCTGTAATCAGTTTTGAGACAACTTGTTCATTTCCAGTTAAAAGTAAATAACATTGTTTTATTTCAAAGTTAAATGAATCTTCTTTAAATTTTTTTAGCAAGAAATCCATCAAAACGATCCCTTTGTAATAAGGAACTTCTTCTAATAAAGCAATTGCATCAACGGCCCCCACATGAAGCTGTTTTGACAGCCATGTGCTTGGCGATTTTTCTAGATATGTCTCGTATTGCTTTAGTGACCTGCGATTTATTTTTTGATAGGCATCCTTCATAATCCGCTCAAGACGGTCTACATCGTCATCATACAATTCCGCTCTAAATGGAGCATTGCCGTCAACATTCCATGATAAATCACATGTAATACATTGATTATTTCTGATAACCTCATTAACTAATAGTAAATAACTTGGCAAACAATCCGGCATAGCGATGACGCCAACTGCCGAAGCTCCTTGTGCCCGATTAAAATTGTTTTTTAGCTCTGTCGGTATGTTTGGGAAAAATAATACATGACCCCCGTTTTTTACAGACCCAATGACTTTTGCACTTTTTTCTCGAGGACCACCTGAATAATGACTTCCTCCCGTCATTTGCCCCTGTGCTAATGACAATGAGCTTAATTTAGAAATCGATGCATCGTTCAATTGTTTCGGTGACATCGATCTGGAACGAGTTGATTCAGAAGCTCTTTCTTTGATCCGGCCTGAGAGATTGGAAGCACTCGAACGCTTATTTACAGCATTTGATCCTTTTGCTGCAAAAGAAAGCCTTTTGTCCTTCTTTATTTGCTGGTAATTGGGTCGTTTAATATTGGCAAGAGGCGAACTCGGGTTGTTTCTATTCCTATTCACCGCCTGTCTATTTGTTTGATTTGTTCGATTGGATACAATTGTTTTATTTCCTTTGATCACTTCCTGTACGACTTGCTTCATCATATCCGACATTCCTTACACCACCTTCGTTAAAGAATTTTTTTCAGCTCAGGATGGGCACGTGGAATGACATTTGACGAAATAAGTTCTCCACCTGTCTTGGCGGGTGCTAATCTTCCAACTTCAACTGCAGAACTTACATCGGCAACATCTCCTTCGATAACAACCGTTACTAAGCCTGATCCGACTCTTTTTAAATCTACTAAACGGATGTTTGCAGCTTTTGCCATCGAATCCAATGCTTCCACAGCTGCCGTAAGCCCCCTCGTTTCGATTAAACCGATTGCGCTCATCATCTTGTTTCTCTCCCATCTGAATCAAAATCTTGCAGATAATCTTCTAAGTTAATCTTATCAACCGGGATATATGCTCTTCTGTATGCTTCTTTTTCACTTAATGGATAGGTTGCATCGATGCCCATTTTAGCACTCGTTCCCCGCAGATTATGGGACGATTCCAGGGGGGAACCTTTTGCACCGGGGACAATAAAGATATCTTGATCGGCTTGACACCTTGTTGCTATCGCCCATTCCACGTCCTCTGGGTCAAAAATATCAACATCTTCATTGACAACAACCACGTGTTTTAAGTCTTTATCACTGGCAAATGCAGCTAATGCTGCTTGTTTCGCATCTGCGTCCGATTTTTTATCAATTTGAATGATTGCATGAAGGCGCGCTGCAGCTGCAAGCGTCACATGAACTGCTTTGATATTCGGTACAGTTTGTCTTACTGTACTAAGTAATACCATTTCACGAACCAAACACATCGGAAGCTTTTCTTCAGAGCTAGCTGGTAAAATCGTTTGTGAAATAGGGTTATTTCGGTACGTAATTGCAGACATTTCAACGATCGGCTGTGGCATATTCCCGCCGTATGTTCCACCTAATTCTGCAAATGTACCTTCATCGTCTCGTTCATGTGGAATAATTTTACCTTCCATGACAATTTCGGCCTCTGCGAGTACTTCTAAGTCAACCGTTTTACATGGAACGACGTCGAGCGCTTGCCCTAGTAATCCGCCCGCTGCATCAAGTTTATCTGCATGATACAGATGCGTGCTAAACTGGGAAGTCAATACGATGGCCGGAATGACACCAAACATGACTGCCACTTCTAAGGCCTCTCCTCTTTCTTCACATTGGGCAAATTGCCGGCCGAGTTCTGGGGAGGTAATTGTGATATTTGTACGGTTCCCACCTATGAATCCCATCCTGCGAATGGAGGTATACCTTTTCTCACCCTCAGGGTCTTTCACTACTAAGACTCCTGAAACATAATAAGGTCCGCAATCTTCCGCATGGAAAGTGGGAACGGGGAAAAAGTCATCCAAGTCAAATGGTCCCATGACAACATTTTCATGAACCGGTCCATGCGAAACTAAATTTGTTGGGATTGGACGAACGAGTGCATGGATCATTCTAGGTATCAGCTCTGATTCGTCTGCACCAATGCTATCTGCCATTAATGTGCGACTGCCTCCCAATCCCGCAACCATTGGGACATTATAGCCTTTAACCTTTTCAAATAAGAAGGGTTGCTCGCCTTTTTTGGTCTTCACCACAGCTCCTAGTTCATATTTCGCATTCACTTCTTTTTTTACTTTATATAGTAGTCCCCTTGCTTCCCAATCAGAAAGCAATTCTCTTAAGTTTAAAGGGGTCATTTCTTCTCCCCCCATCTCTCCATTAATTGATGTTCAATCTTTAATTCATCTAGTATTCTAGCTACCATAAAATTGATTAATTCCCATATTTCTGTTGGGTGATGATAAAACCCTGGACTTGCTGGTAAGATGTGAACACCTGATTCGGCTAATGTCGTCATATTTCGCAAATGAATGACATGAAATGGAGCTTCTCTTGGCACAATAACAAGGTTACGTTTTTCTTTTAAAACAACACTAGCAGCCCTGCTTAGTAGAGACTCTCCCATTCCATTTGCTATCGTCCCCAGTGTATTCATTGAACACGGAACAATAACCATTCCATCTGTTTGAAAAGAACCACTGGCCACAGGTGCAAATAGATTTTGATTATCATGTACGGTTGCAAATTGCTTCAACTCATCCATTGTTATGCCGCATTCATATTGCATTACCTTTACTCCCGTTTCGGTAGCAACTAAATGGGTTTCAATTCCCAATTGATGAAGCGCACGGATCAAAGTATAAGCATACAATGATCCGCTAGCTCCTGTTATACCTACTACAATTCTCATTGAAGATCCCTTAAACAGTTAATTGACCTTGGGAGATTTTGTTTTTTATAGCTTCCTTATATGCATCTACGGAAAGTATTTCTCCAAATATACCGATATCAACTAGACCTGCTTCGTGCATAGCGTTTGTTTTTGAAGCTGTTGCATCCGACAGCGCAACTACGTTGTAACCGTTATACAATGCATCTGATGCTGTACTACGTACACAAACGTTCGTCCATACGCCAGTAACAACCACTGTATCAATTTGCTCCTCTCTCAAGAAAAGATCAAAATCTGTAAATGTGAATGCACTATGACGACGTTTTTGAACGATGTAGTCACCTTTCTCTTCTTCTGGTTGTAATTCAGGAATAAACTCATGACCCCAAGTTCCTTTAACCGCGTGAACCGGACGTACTCTGAAGTCAGCATCGTTTTTACGATGTGCTTCTTGAATATGAACTACTTGAATATCATTCTCATGACAGAAATCCATTACATCTCTAATTTTAGGGATAATGTCACGTCCAGCTTGCCCACATTCCATTACGGACCCTTCCGGAATAAAATCATTCAACATATCAATAATTACCAATGCGTGCTTCTTTCCTTTTACTTCAGCCATTTAAAACCATCCTCCCTCTCAATAATGAAGCCTTTTTATAGCTGTCATATTTTAAGCACTTATTTTTAGTTCGTTACGAGTGCTTTTTCAACTCGTTTATATGCTTCTGCAGCTTTGGCATTTTCTTCATACGTTTCATACTTTATTTCGCGATCCAATCTTTGGATGCTTTGTCTCTTAACAAACTCACCGTATCCTACATCTCCAACGATACCGCCATTATCTTCATCATAAACGACATTACCGCGTACAATGGTTTGGATGGGCTTACCCTTTAGCTTCATGCCATGGAACGGGCTGTACTTCGCCATTGTTTCCGTTTTCTTTTCATCAATTGTATATTCACGTTCAAGATCAATGACCGTAAAGTCTGCGTCACTTCCAAGTTCCATCGAGCCTTTCTTAGGATAAATACCATTATGGATAGCAGCATTTCTACTAGTAACTTCTACAAAACGTGATAAAGACAAACGTCCTTTATTTAGACCTTCACTAACAAGAATTGGTACCATTTGCTCAACGCCAGGAAATCCAGGGAAGCTATTCCAGATATCTGAATCTGGAGCGTCTTTTTCAGTTTCGATTTCATATGGCGCATGATCCGTACCTACGAAATCGATTGTTCCATCAGCAAGGGCTTGCCAGTGAACCAGGTTATCTTCTTTTTCACGAAGCGGAGGAGCAACTTTTGCAAATGTGCCACGCGCTTCCAAAGCTTCATCTCCAGTTAACACAAGATAATGTGGGCAAGTTTCAGCCGTTATTTTTACACCTCGTTTTTTAGCATCACGTACAAGCTTCACTCCGTCCTTAGAAGTCATGTGCACAATATGCACCCTTGCACCTGTAGCTTCAGCAAAAGTAATAATCATTTCAATTGCAGTTTTCTCAGCAACTACATTTCTAGCGTGTCCCCATGCTGGGCTGTCAAGACGACCTTCTTTTTTCAACTTTTCAGTATAGAAAGTGCAGATATCATAGTTTTCGGCATGTATCCCAATTGGCATGCCTGTTGGTGCGATTTTATTGAAAATTTCCAGCATTTCCGGGTCTGTTACCTTAGGGAAACTTGGAACTGAAGGTGTCATATAAACTTTAAATGCAACGACTCCTTCTTCAATTTGTGGATAAATATTATCCAGCAAGCCTTCTCTAACATCTTCGCCTGTCATGCCTCCCCAGAAGCAGTAATCAATATACGCTTTATCCTTGACTGCTGACAATTTCTTATGAAAGCTTTCAGCATCACGAACAGATGGTTTACTCGTACATGGCATATCGATATGAGAGGTTAATCCACCTGCAGCTGCAGATCTTTGTCCAGTTTCAAATGTTTCACGATGTGTAAACCCAGGATCATTGAAATGTGTATGTGGATCAATACACCCCGGAACAACAAGATTTCCTTTCATATCAATGGTTCTATCCGTAGAGATACCCCTAATATTGTTCATGATCCCAGCGATTTTTCCATCATTAACAAGAATATTTGTTTCTACCTTTCTGTCTCCTTGAGGTATTACTGCATTTTTTAATATTAAATCCATAAATGTTTTTCTCCCCTTTCAAAATATCGATGTGTTCTTCAACATTCTGCTGCTTTCTGTTATAAAATCCGATAGAACCTAGCTAAGCTGACCATCTCATGAATCATCAAAAGGATCGTTCCACTCATCGTGTGTTTCGATTCGTTTCTCCTCCAATAACAGACAGAAAATATCGTTGCGTCCAAAAACAGATTAATATTTTATATTTTTCTGTAAATTATCGGTATATTACGAGTCAAAAAATTTGTTTCTCCATTTTTACAACACACTTAAGCTTTTGGTTGCCAGGATATCTTAGCGTCAGTTCTTGTTCACCTCCTTAACAGAATAAACTTTTATTCGTTATTTTGTTTTTATATATAAAAGAACCGCAGATTCAGATTGATTTCCCATACCAAATACACTGGTATTTTTGGAATTCAATCAAATCTGCGGTTCAATTAACATCCGTAAACAGAGGTTATATGTAACCGCTCCGATAACAGTGCCAGAACAAAAGCGACCCTGCGCGATTGATCTAGAAATGTTAAAGAATTAAGTTATGATTTGTTTTTTATAATTTTTCGTTAAAATATATGACACAACATGCATGCTCACTTTTGGTATCATAATCTTTGAGAACAGAAATGACCGTTCTACCTGTTAATTCCTCTACGCTATCCCTTAGCTTGAATTTAAATTCAGAAATGAGCGCTGCATCCGCATAGGTTGTTAATTCTTTAAAGTTTTTACTTAATGCTTTAAAAGCTTGAACACGTTTATGTTGAGCAAAGATAATAATCCTGTCATCAAGAATTAAAATCCGTTGACTTCTAACCCCAGTCGCATAAAACTCTTGATTAATCTTATTATAAACTTGGGCGATCTTTTTTTTTTAGTGTTCGAGACTCGGTTGAGGTAAGTGTAGTATTCAATATCCTTTCCCCCTGTCACTATCTATACTAATGAATTCGCTTTCATATGTCAAGGTATTTTTTGCAAAATTTGCATTTAACAAAAAAGACTGAATTATTACGGGGTTTCATCACATGAACCTCTCCTAATTCGCTTTCCGTATTCATTTTTGTCGAAAGTAGCCCTATTCTAATTTAGATTCCTATTTTTTTGCCTTTTAATCGGATAATGCTGGCAATTGATAGATTAGAAACCTTTCAGAAGGATCTTGCTTGTACCATTTTGGTAGAATGATTTCTTCTTTCCTTTCAAATATCGTGTGGTTTTCTAAATAATAGATATAATCGTCTGAAGCATAATATAAAATAAGCTCGACGTCTCTATTTGCTATTTCCACCGATCGCAGAATATTGTTAATCACTTTTATAAAAATTGGCAGGGAAAATGGGTTGAAAAAGTAAAAACGATTGTCAGAGGCATCAATCGGATACTTCTGTGCTAAACAACAATAAAACGCTATACGCGCATGATGCTTATTCATTTTACGTAAATAATTATTTTTATTCGCAGTGGCGGCTTTATATAATGCCTCATCCATTTCAATTCCTTTTACATGAATACGGCTGAAATAGTGAATAAAAAAGCTTAATCTCCCTTTACCGCAACCAAAATCGACCATACAGTCATCTTTTTTAAATGCATAGCTTTCAAGCAGAGCCTCTAATGCTTCATAGGCGGTTGGTTCATACGGATAGTAGTGTTGTGCGTCATCCGATTCTTTTTGATAGATTCCTGTTTTAATATTTAATAATTTTTCATAATAATGCTGTTTCATTTCCTACACCGTACCCTGTATTTAATGTAGAAGAAGTGCTCCCTAACACGTGAGCACTTCTCCTCTTCTTATTCCACTTCTCCTAAACGTTCTTCAATTTGCGTCATAATTTTTGCAGCTTCTTCCCAATTTCCTTTTGATAACTCATCTTGATATGCATCGAACATCTTTGATACATCTTGTAATATTTTTTCAGATCCCGTAATATCTTGAACTTGTTCTTCATCCTCTTGTTTTTCCTCTGATTTAGCCTTATCTTTTTGTTTTTCTGGATCGATGAGCGTAAGCATTTTCTCAAGGGCCTTATCAAATGTTTCTTCCATCACGATGTTATCCCCATAAGCAAGCACAATTCGCTTCACTTCTGGCAGAGATGTTTCATTGGAAGATTCAATGTAAATTGGTTCCGCATATAGCACCGTATCCTCGATTGGAATGGCTAATAAATTCCCACGTACCACCTTTGATCCGCCTTGAGACCAGAGATTGAGCTGCTGCGATATGTTACTGTCCTGATTAATTCTATTTTCTATTTGCTGTGGACCATAGATATTTTTTTGTTTTGGAAAACGGTAAACAAATATTTCACCATAATTTTCTCCGTCATTACGCACACCCATCCAAGCGATCATGTTTTGGCGATTTTTTGGAGTATACGGCATCATCTGAATAAATTCTTCCTCATCCTGTTCCGGCAATTTCATGGTTATAAAGTATGGTTCCATTTCGATATCTTCGTTAAAGTATTTTTCAGTCGGGAATTGCCAGAAATCTTCCCGATTATAAAAGATTTCCAGATTAGACATGTGGTACGTTCCATACATTGCTGATTGTATTTTAAATAAATTTGTCGGATAACGGAAATGACGCTGTACGTCTTCCGGTATTTCATTGGTGAATAGATCTGGGAACATCTTACTGTATGTTTCAAGTAATGGATCCTCTTTATCCACGGTATAAAAGTTCACTTCCCCTGTATACGCATCAATGACTACTTTCACAGCGTTTCTTATATAATTTTCATTTCCTTTATGCGGCTCTGCATATGGATAACTCTCTGCTGTTAAATAGGCGTCAATCATCCATGCGAGACTGCCATCCTCCCGAACAAAAATATACGGATCATCGTCGTATTTAAAAAATGGAGCGATTCTTTTAACCCTGTCCATAATATTACGTGTTTCGAGTAATTGACTTTCCTTTGTAATTTGATCCGATACAAGCATACGGAATGAACCTTCTTTCAGTGCAAACAAGAACCGATTGATTCCTTGCAAAGGGATACCTGAATCAGCTTCAAAGCGGGTCGATTTATTTTCATCCCCAGCAGGATAGTCAAATTCATCCACGTTACTATTGACAATCACATTTCCGTAAGGTTCTTCCCCAAAATAAATCTGAGGCCGTTTCACATCAATTACACCTTCTGACGGCACATTTTTCAACATATACTTCGGCTGCCCCTGCTTCGTAATCTCATTCACATGACTCATCGCGATACCGTATCCATGGGTATATCTCATTTTCTGGTTTACCCAAGTTTGAGCCTGGGACGGGAGGTTAACCGTATTTAATTCCCTTGCACCAACAAATACCTGTTCATACTTTCCGTCAATTTCGTAACGATCAATATCAATATTATTAAATTGATAGTACGTACGGAATGTCTGTAATTGATTGTAAATATCCAGAAGTGGTCTAGCGTCATTGATTCGAACATTATCAATGGTTAATTTATTTCGATCAACCATCGCTTCATCCAGTGTAAACGCACCGGAAATTTCCTTCTCTTTTATATGATCCAGATCATAAGCTGCTCTTGTAAAAGAAAGATTATGTGCCAAATATGGCTTTTCTTTGGAAAACTCATTCGGAGACACAAGGAAATTTTGAACAGCCATCGATACGCCTTGACCAGCAATCAAAAGAACGATATAGACACCAACAGGAATCACGATGGAATTAATTTTGCCTCGATTGACTGCAATAAACATCCATACTGCCGCAATTACTGCAACAGCTGCCAGGATATATGAAGCTGGAATATTAATCATTTTATCGGTGTAGCTTAGTCCGTGTACGACACTCTCTTGGAAAATATTTACCTTATTTGTAAGAAGTGTCTCATACGGCACCAAAACATGAATACCAGCAAGCAGCAGTCCGATGATCCCAAGTGTCACCCCAAGATGTAATTGAGCGGAACGGCTCATCCGGTAAATATGAAAAACAGAATAAGCGCCAATTTCGATCGCTAAGAAAAAGATACTTAAACCGAGTAAAATATAAATGATCATTTTTACAAACGGTAGGATAAACATATAAAAGGAAATATCCATATGAAAATAAGGATCCTTTTGATCAAAAGAAGCATGATTTAAAAACTTCAAAAGCGGTTCCCATCCAATTCCTTGTACGATGGAACTTCCCATTGCACCAACAAATAGAGCAGCGATGACCATAAGAATTCTGCTTATTTTTTTATTTTGAATAACAGGTGGCAACATATTGCTGTGGAAATGACCGATATATGTTTTTCGAATCCAGGCAAACGTAATATAAGTAAGTATGAAAAATAGAACAAAACCGATAGCACCCAGCAATAACTTACTGCCAAACATCGTCGTAAAGACTTTTTCAAAACCAAGTGAACCCATCCATATGTAATCGGTTATCCAGCGAAATGAAAGCATAAATATAACCGCAAGCACAAGAAGTATCCCCAGTACAATTCCACCGGGCTTTCCGATTCTTTTCACTCTTTCCATATGTCTGCGATTCGCCATTCTATCTTTGAAATTCAACAAACTCCCCCCTATGTTCCTAGCATATTCTTTATCTATCATAACAGATTATGCGCATTGTTTCTTTTATATTTCACCCGAAAAAAATTGGAATGAATTTCATTTTTTAAATAGGTTCGCTATGATTCTATTCATGGGAATAATCGTACCTACTAGGACAATCAATATAATCAGATAGGAGACAATCGTGCGTATCCACATATAGTTTATTTCCCCTGTAATCCGAGTTTCCTCCATAATCAATCCTGTCGCCACACCTGTGGCAGCAATAAAGGGGAGTAAAATGCCACCCATTTGGATGAGACGGATACGCTTCAGTCTTTCTTTGTATTTATAAAGTGTATACATCCGAACAATCACGAATAGAATAAAAGAAACAATCGGTAGGATGGGAAAAGACCTCTCTTTGTGTTTTTTTATCACTCTAAAGTTTTAACACCTGCATTTTCACACCTATTAATGGTATGATTACTTCGGGTAAACCAATGTAGAAGGAGAATCAATCCAATGTAAAATAAATCCCAAGTAAAACGAAAAAGATGCATAAACTACGATAAATGAAAGGGATTTTTTCTATGAATTTGCAAGATGAAGTTAATATACGAAGAACGTTTGCAATTATATCACACCCGGATGCCGGTAAAACAACATTAACGGAAAAATTACTAAAACTCTCAAATCAAATCCGTACCGCCGGGACTGTAAAAGGAAAAAAGACAGGAAAATTTGCTACATCTGACTGGATGGAGATCGAGAAACAACGGGGGATATCCGTTACTTCCAGTGTGATGAATTTTCCTTATGAAGGGTATCAAATTAATATTTTAGATACGCCTGGGCATGAAGATTTCAGTGAAGATACGTACCGGACGTTAACTGCGGTTGATTGTGTTGTGATGATTATTGACGCAACAAAAGGAATTGAAACGCAAACGATCAAATTATTTAAAGTATGCCGTATGCGCGGTATTCCCATTTTCACCTTTTTTAACAAACTGGATCGTGAAGGCAGAGAGCCATTTGAATTACTGGAAGAGATTGAACAGGTTTTGGATATTGGTACCTATCCAATGAACTGGCCAGCTGGGATGGGAAAAAGATTTCTCGGTGTGTTTGACCGAGAGCAGGAGCAATTTGTTCAATATAACGGAGAAGAAAAAGAAACACCTATCCCGTATAAAGATCTTGAGAATGCTGAACATCAGGATGTTGTATCTGATCCAGCGTATCAGGAAGCTGCTGAAGAACTGGAGTTGCTGGAAGAAGCCGGGGATACTTTTTCATTAGACGCGGTATTGGCCGGAAAACAGACACCCGTATTTTTCGGTAGCGCCCTAGCTCCATTTGGCGTAGAAACCTTTTTTAATACTTTCATTTCCATGGCACCGGCGCCTCATCTGAGAAAATCGACAGAAGGCCCGATACCTCCAGATAAGACAGACTTTTCCGGCTTCATTTTTAAAATCCAAGCAAATATGAATCCGGCACATCGGGATCGAATTGCATTTCTAAGAGTATGCTCCGGCAAATTCGAACGAGGAATGAGTGTGCGCTTAGCGCGAACCAATAAGGCAATCAAGCTCGCTCAATCACAACAATTTGTCGCATCATCCGGAAATACCGTTGAAGAAGCCTATGCAGGAGATATTATCGGAATTTATGATCCAGGCATTTATCAAATTGGGGACACGCTCGTTACTGGAAAAGATCATTTTGAATATGAAGAATTACCGCAATTCCCGCCAGAACTTTTTAAGAAGGTAACTGCTAAAAATGTCATGAAAACGAAGCAATTCCGCAAAGGGATCCAGCAGCTTGTTCAGGAAGGTGCCATTCAATTATTTTACAGAGACCAAACAGAATCATTTATCTTAGGTGCGGTCGGTGAGTTGCAATATGACGTGTTCAAGTACCGAATGAAAAATGAATACCATGTGGACGTGATGTTGGATCCTATCGGCGAGCGCGTTCCTCGCTGGCTAAAGCAGGACCAGGTAGATAAGTCATTATTTGACGAGCGGAATATGCTTGTGCGTGACCGGGAAGGAAATTACCTTGTTTTATTTCAAAATGATTTTGCACTGCGTTGGTTTCAAGATAAACATCCAAAAATCGAATTGATTGATTTGTTTGAAGTAAATCAATATGAACAGACCTGATTTTGTGGCGGGGCTATCCGATAGGGTAGTCCTGCTTTTTGTTTATAAGCGCATCTAGAAATGCGCTCCGGTTGATATACTCGCTCCGACGGTCGATATGCACGGGATCCGGTTGATATACTCACTCCGACGGTCGATATGCACGGGATCCGGTTGATACGCCCTCACCATTGTTTATAAATTATATATTACACTTTATTTACGATTTCCATTTTTATGCAATTTTATGTCGTAGTATGCTATAATTACCTTTAATAAAAATTTTTCGAATTGTTTATAGGAGGGTGTTATACATGTATCGGATTTTAGTCCTTTTTGCATGCGTGATTCTGTTCTTTGCAGGCTGCTCGCAAAATGCTGACTCTCCAAAAAACGATAAAGAGCAAACAGATACGGTAGAAGCGGAAAACGACGAAACCAAAAATGAAGCAAAAGAGAAACCTGATAGGAAGGAAGTATCATCTGAAAAGAACGAGGAAAAGCAAGATGAAGCGAATTTCACTAAAGAGGATCTAGCTAAAGATCATTTAGCTGAAATGGAGCCAAGATCAATCGACTCACCATTGGAGAAGATGGAAATATAAAGAATGAGCATACAGAAAGAGAAATTGTCGAAGAACATATGGATGAAAACGGAAGAATTTACTTTGATGTTGATGAGAATCCAATTCGCAGCATCGTCAGCGAGGATGGAAATATCTCCAATATCACGAACTATTACGATGCTTATATTGATGTTTTAGAATCTGAAGCTTATGAGTTACCTGAAGATAAACATAAAGAGACTGCTTACAACATGTTTATTTCCCACCCTCCTGAGGAGCTTGCTGGGAAAGATCCATCCGAATACCGTAGTTGGGAAGAAGCCACAAACCTTGAAAGAGGTATTATACAAATCACTTATTTTGCTGCTCCTCCTTTAAATGAAATAGGCTATTCCATCCAAGAAGATAACTACACGGACGGAGCATTTAAAGACGCTAGGAAAAAATTAGAAGATCTGGGATCACCAAATGTGCTTATCCCTGCTCCACAATCGGTTTACGATATGCAATTATATAAAAATATGCAACAAGTCCACTCCTTGTGGGGTCAGATTGGACAATTTGAAAATCCTGACGAAAATAGAAAAGAATTTCAACAAGTGTATCAACAGCTTAGAGATGAGATGAACAACATCATTGTAAGGGTGAACTTCACACTTAGTGAAGATCCAAATGGAAATGATGATCCCAGTAAAGAAAAATAATATTAAAATGGCGCTCACTTCCTTGTAGGTGAGCGCCATTCCATTAGTCATCTTGTCTTGTTTTTATAAAGCATACATACATGAATAATGCAGCAGCAACGACCCAGATTCCTACCATACCAAGTGGAAGCCAAGAAGCCGAATCATGCATCTCTATTAACTGCGAGATTGGAAATAGATCCAGGATTTTTTTCACCAAATTGTCCTCACTAAGACCCATTAATTCAATCATCGGCGTAAATCCAAATAAAAACATGATCGGCATAACATATACGGAAACTGTACTAATGGATTTTGCAAAAAGTCCTACGCCAATACCTAAAAATAAAAAGAATAAGAATAATAGAACCAAGCCAAGGATCGCCCGCGTGTTTAAGAATGAGTCGATTCCCAAAATGAGCAGTGACAAAACCAACGTGATCAGCGTCATAAAACCAGTTACAAGGCTTTTGCCAATAATTACGTCTAGAAAGGAAGCTGGTGACATGATTAGGCCTCGTAAGGTTTTCTTTTCATTTTCCTCTGCCATCATTGCCATTATACAATTCGCAGTGACTGCTGAATAAGTTACACCTACAATGATATACCCCATCATTACGGGCATCTCTTCACCAGGGCCCATTTGACGATAAAAAAAGGCAAGAATAATTGGTACAATAGGCATTAATAGCATCATCGTATTTTTCATAAAATCTTTCATGTCTTTTTCAAAAATGGCGTGAATTCGCTGAAGATGCATTAGACGAGCTCCTTTCCAGTTAGTTTTAAGAAAATTTGACCAAGTGTAGGATGGTCGGTATGCATCGTTTTGACCTGCCCGTCAGCAATCATCTGTCCAATTTTATCGGCACTTTTCACATCATTGATCATAACCAATTTCTTACCTTCAAACGTTTCGATATGAAAATTATGCGTCGAATATTTATAACGCAGTGCATCCGGATTATCCATTTCTTGAATCTTTCCTTGATCAAGAAAGGCTACTCGATCACATAATTCCGTTGCTTCTTCCATATTATGCGTTGTTAGCAAAATAGTCGTTCCTGCTTCATTCAGTTTTTGTAATCCCCGGTGTATATAAGCTGCATTTCCCGGATCAAGTGCAGATGTCGGTTCATCAAGAAAGACGAGCTTCGGCTGATGAATCAATGCTTTTGCCAACAGAACACGTTGTTTCATTCCTTTTGACAGTTTAGATACAACTTTTCCCCCTTCTTTTTCCATGTTTACTTCCCGTAATGTCACAGCAATTTGCTGAAGGGGTGCACTATATAATTTACAAAATAATTTCAAATTATCATAAACAGTCAAACGTTCATAGAGGGCACTATTATCCGATAGAATCCCAATTTGTGATTGAAAAGATGCTGTTTGAAACATATCCGATTTCATACCTAAAACTTCGATATCCCCACTTGACGGTTTTAGTTCACCCGTTAAAATTTTTATTGTCGTTGTTTTACCCGATCCACTAGGACCAAGTAATCCAAATATTTCCCCTTTTTTAACATTGAAATGCACATCATCCATTGCAATATTTTCATGAAAAACTTTCCGTAATCCGTTTACTTGAACCACATTTTCCAAATATATTACCTCCCTCATTAATCTACATCCAATATACGTTGACTACTTTATAAATGCAGCCATATCAAGGTGAAATGTAGATACGGAAGGTTAAATGGTACTTATTTAAGGTTAAAAATCTCCTGAATATCCTGAATTTTAGTCCTGGATAATGGGATCGTCGACTGGATTTTATTGTCAACTCGAAGGGAGTATGTATTCTTCGACCATGTAATGATCTCACGTACTTTTTGCAAATTGACAATGTAAGAGCGGTGGCAGCGGAAGAAACCATACATTTGTAGTTGTTTTTCCATTTCTCCTAACGTTGCATCCATTGTAAATGATTCATTATCAATCACAAGAAGTGACTTTCCATCCTGACTTTCAATATAATCAATTTCCGGTGGATCAAATAAAATGACCTTATCCCCAACTTTAGCAGGAATTTTAAATAGATTTTCTACTTGAGGCGATACACTTGGTTGATTACCAATCTTCTCCTCATCCTGTGCATCCGTTTCAAAAGCATGTAATCCATGTTCCTGCAATTTATAGGCAATATCGCCAAGAAGGATCGCATGCTCCATATTTGTTACTAATAAAAGGACGAATGTTTTCTTTTCCTTCATCGCTTGAAGCATCTCAATAAATGTATTCATTGTCTGTATATCCACACCGTGCACAGGCTCTAGGAACACACATTTGTCCGCATTCATCATAAAATACTTCGCATAATACACACGCTGGACAACCGAATTTGTACATTTATGTAAAGCAGCTTTCGCACAATGGTGAAGATGAAACATGACGAGGATTTCATATAGTGGTGTCTGACAATTGAACCACTTGTGATAAAAAGCGATATTTTGTTCCACTGTAAGACGTTCATAAAGTCCATCTTCCCTATCAAACACAGGAATCTCTTTAGTATATAAAATTTGTACCAACTCTCCTTGCAATTCCGTATCACTATAGATAGCAGTTGGCTGTGCATCATTGACAGTTAGCGAAAATGCTGGAAGGATCTCATGTTTTTTATTTTGTATTTTCCACTCGGACATGACCAAAACTCCTATTTCCCGGGTAATATATTAGCTATTATAGCATGGAAAAGAAAAAAGATGCGCTGATCTATGAAAACACTAAATTTCTGTTTTATTGAACATGGATGAAATATGCCATACACTAAATCTGTATGGATCGCTGAATTCGATCTCAGGGCACAAAAATCCCAATGGAAAGCACTGTTTCATCTTCGACCACCACTCACCTCCACCACCCCACCACACCGACTGGGATCTACAAATCTTCCATATTCTTTTTGAAAAGCCAATTCCACTGTACCAGTTGGACCGTTTCTCTGTTTAGAAATGATAATTTCCATCGGATAATGCTCCCCAGCCTTATGATTGTAATAATCATCTCGATAAAGAAATGCAATCACATCTGCATCTTGTTCAATGTTTCCTGATTCCCTGAGATCCGATAAGAATGGCCGCTTATTTTGTCTTGATTCCACACTTCTTGAAAGCTGAGAAAGCAAGACGATCGGTATATTCAGTTCCATTGCAAGCAGTTTTAATTCACGCGTCATTTCACCTATTTCTAGATCTCTCCGTTCCTGTTTACTCGTTGGAATGATCAATTGTAAATAATCGATGATGACCACATGTTTTTCGTCTGGATGGTCATAGATCATTTTTCGAATGGCAGATCGAATTGCGCTAACTGTAAGCAAGTTATCATAGATTGCTAATTTCCATTTTGAAATCATTCCTATCGCCTGAAAAGCATGTGCATAATCTTTCTCGGAAAATACCATATTTCTCCACTTTTGACTATTCATCAGCCCTTCTTGTGAAATCATTCGCTGTAATAACTGTTTTTTTCCCATTTCCAAGCTAAAGATCATGGATGATCCGCCATTTCGTCCATGTCCTGCTGCCAGATTGAGTGCAAACGCTGTCTTTCCGACAGAGGGTCTGGCTGCAACAATAATTAACTCCCCTTTTTGCAAGCCGCCTGTCATATCGTCAAGGTCATTAAAGGAGGTATAAAAGCCAGATGCTTCACCCGTTGGAAAACACATCTCCTCTGTAATATCAAGCAAATGTTCATAAGTCGTTTTTTCCTGATTGATTACTCCTACTTCCCGAACGTTTTGCAAACTGGCAATCAACGCTTCCAAACCTTCTTCAGATGGATTTTTAGTAAATTCCAGTGCACTTTCCCTTGCCGCACGATTCCGATATGCTTCAAAAATCAAGCTTTCATGATGCTTTAAGCTTGCGGTACTTGCTACAGACTCTGCCATTTTCAACAGGTAGGTTGTACCTCCAACATGTTGGATTGCTTCCCCAAGATTGGTTGTGACGGTGACCATATCGATAAATTCACCGCAATCAGCCGCCTTTTTCATCGCCCCGAAAATTTGCTTATGTCTTCTTTCATAAAAATGCTCCTCGCCTATTTCCAATGTATGAAAAAGCGATCCTTCCAGAAGGACAGATCCTAGTACAGATAGCTCTGCTTCAACATTAACGATTGCTTTCATGACTTTTTTCCCTTAATAAACTGATCATTTGTTGGTGAAATCGTTGTTTCAGTTCATTTGGTACCTTATCGGCTTCTTTTCGCCAAATTTTCATTTGCTTTAAATGATCATTTTCATTCGTTTTATAAGCAGCAATTTCAGCAATTGTCGGGGGATATGGATTGTTTGCAACATAAGTAGCTAATTTTTGCATCACCATCGCATAATTCATCTGCTCTAATTGTGGAAGAAGCATTTCCGCTTTTCGTTTTGATATATCAAATTTTGGATAAATATCCCGAATTGCTTCCAGAACGTAGATCGCTTCTTTTTTATTCACAGGCCAACCTCCTCTCGTAATTCATCGAAAACCGATGACTTGCTCCCTTTTCCTTGTTTGCGAAATGGAATCGTATTATTTCTGCTTGTTTCCTTTTTTGCTTCATAAGCGTAAACGTCTTTAAGGTTGTTTAAATGAACCTCTTTCCATTCTTTTAAAATTTTTTCCATATAACTGAATGTACGTCCTCCATGTTTCGCCGTAATTTTGATGGCCTCTGTCACAATCTCTTCCCCAAACACTTCAATCCAGGAGAAAAATTCATCACACGCAAGTGGACTCAATGCTCCAATATTCTCCTCATACACTTTTAAAATTGATTCGCTTTTCCTTTCCTCTTTTCTTCTTTGTATTTCTTTTTGTTTATGTTTATGTATCGTCAAGGATTCGTCAGTGGATTCGCCTATTGTTTCGTAAGACGAAGAGTCAGCTGAGTTGACCAATGAGATAAATTCATAAATAGGTGCTTTCCCTTTCCTCCCGCTTTCACATTTGATTAAATGATATTCGATTAACTTTTTCCTAGCATCAAGAATCCCTTGTTTCGATAATCCGGATAATTGCCCAACAACTGCATTTGGCGCATTAAAACGTTTTTTCCACCTTGCAGAATTGTTTATACTCATAAGGGTATACCAGAGTGCAATTGCACTCGTTGAAAGTTCATTTGTCAAGAGCCATTCTCTAAACGCATTTAATTCTTTAATATAATTCATTGAAATTCTCCCTCTTCCTGCCCATTACCGGCTTTTTTTAAAATAAAAAAGAAACACAAAGAACCTGCCATATTTACCGTGTATGCAGGTTTGTGTTTTCTTCGCTTTGTAACCACAAATCAATGGATTCCTTTGTAAAGAAGATACGATTCCTGAGTTTAATATGCGGAATCTGCTTTAATTTCACCATGACATAAATCGTATCCCGGTGTACACCAAGATATTTCGCAACCTCTTTAACTGTTAACGTCTGTCGTTCCATCGAACGTCTCCCCCCTTATCAATCAGATGTATCGATGAAAGTATTTAGAACCGTTAAAAACAGAACCTAACACCTTCTACCTTACGAATCGATAAGAAAACAGATAAGGGGGCATCTTTTTAGAAAAAAATTTATATTTTTTTACATTCCCCATTTTTTCTGCAGTTGCGCTATTTCCTCTTGATGTGTTATTTCTTCTTTTGGGGTTTCCAAAATAAATGGAACAGATGCTAATCGTGGGGTCGTTAGCAGCTGATGAAACGCTGCTTCTTTTATATATCCATGGTGAAAAATATTTGCGTGGCGGTCCTTACCAAGTCCGGTTGCATATGTTGAATTGTTTAAATGAATGACTTTTAAATGCTCAAAATAGCCGAGCTGCATCCCTTTCTCCATCACTTTTTCCCAGTTCTCTCCATTCCAGAGTCCACTTGCAAAAGCGTGACACGTATCTAAACAAAATCCTATTTTTTCTGGGTAATCACATAAATTCCTTATTTGCACCAGTTCTTCGAGTGTCGTTCCAATTGTCCCTGGCTTCCCTGCATTATTCTCAAGCAAAATGAGCGAATTTCCCTCCCATGAATCGAGAACTTCATCCAGCATTTCAATCATAAGCTGATAACTTAAAAGGGGATCTTCAGCGCTTATTTGCTTGCCAAAGTGAACAACCACACCAATCGAGCCACATGCTTCTGTAATTTCTAAATCATTTAAAAGGGATTGAATCACCTTTTGTCTCTTCGCCTCATCTGTAGGTGTCAAACTTGTCGGATAAGGAGCATGTGCAACGGATTCGATCCCATGTTCTTCACAAAATGATTTACATAATGCCACGTCCTCTTTAGAAAATGATTTTACCGACAAACTTCTCGGATTCTTTGGGAAATATTGAAAAGCAGAAGCATTCATCGAAGCTGCTCTTTTCGCAGCACCAAGATAGCCTTCCCTAATCGAAACATGGCTGCCAAATTTCATTTCCTTCACTCCCATCGATGTTCCACTTATTATTCCCATCTTGTCTGTACTCATGAAAAATAGGCATACACACATTTTTAGTTGTGACATACCTTATAATAAACGTCTTGGAGGATTGTTTAATATGGAAGATCAAAAAACAGGGGAAAATATTTCTCATCATCGGTCAAAGTGGCATTTGTTTGAAGTGATTGGTATTTTGATTGTTTTCGCTTCGCTTGTTCTGCTTTTTCTTGTTCCTAAATCATTATCTGAGCTATTTGATACGATCATCAAAGAAGTAACACCTGTTGTTGTAGACACATTTCTGACGAGTGAAGTTGGGATTGCTGTCATTGTCAGCGTTATTGTAGGACGTGTACTCGAACGTCTTGGTTTTACCGACGGATTGATCCGGCTTTTTGTACCCATTATGCACTGGTTCAAAATTAATCCTGCTGTGATCATTCCAAGTTCGTATAATATCCTTGGCGATATTAATGCTGCAGGAAAAATTGCTGGACCTATTCTCATCAAAGCAAACGCAACCAAAGCAGAACAAAAAATTGCCGTTGCAACAATGATTCAGTCACCGCAATCCTTTGCCACTTTCGTTTTGGGTCTCATTGCCTTATCAATTTTTGGCATCAGTGCTTTTCCGCTCATTGTATTAGCTATATTTGCACCATTAATTATTGTACCTTTTATTCTATCCAGAACCATTTACCGTGACACCAAAAAAGTAAAGCTTCGCGAACTGCCTCGTTTTACACCGAAGAAAACATTTTTAGATACCGTTTTTTCTTCTGCAAAAGAAGGAACCGGACTGCTTCTATTAGTAATCATTCCCGCAGTATCGGTCATCTTTATTTTCATTGGCATACTAAAATTCACCGGCATTTGGGATCCGATCGAAGCAGGAATGGGTGCTTTTCTAAGTCTTGCCAGTATCGAACCAGATACAGGAATTGTTTCTTTCCTAGTTGCCCCAACGTTAGCTGTAGCACAACTTGCAGAATTAGGTGCGAATATCGACCCACGCCTAATTGTTGGATCTTTTGTATTAGCTAACTCCGGTCTGCCGATCTACGTTATTCTTGGTCAAATTCCTGCAATTTGGGCAGAGTCAACAGATTTACGTGAAAGAGAAGTAATTTATGCAGCACTAATCGGGATGATCATCCGAGTTGCTACAGCATGTATTCTCGCATATTTCTTAACTCCTTTTCTGGTGGTGTAATGTATGAATAACACGTATGTAGTCCGAGCAAGAAAAATCGTAACCGTAACCGACACGGGCACAATCAATGACGGGGCTATGGTAATAAATGGGGGGAAAATAACTTCTATTGGGCAATGGTCTGTCGTCAAAAAGCAGTTCCCATCACTGCCAGTAGTAGATTACTCTGATTATGTACTAACACCATCTCTCGTCGACTGTCATACCCATCTACTGGAATTTGCCCCCTCTTCTTTGTATCCGATCACAGCGGAAACACAAATCCTGGCGGGAAAATCTATTTTGCTGAATGCCTTAACATCAGGAATTACTGCACTAGGTGAGCAAGTTTGCGGTCATCCAATGAGTCCATTTTCCATGGGTGATTACCGCAGCGTTGTCAAGGGGTTGCCGATGGATATTTCCTTTGCAGCAGTCAGTATATCAATCGGCTTTAGCGAACTTGCACATTTTTCCGCAATCACTAAATCAAAAGTCATTCAAAAATCGGATTTAATCGATCCATCCTACGTACATCAATTGGCAAAACAAAATGAATACCCTGGTGAAAATTTATTTATAAATGCAACACCCGCAAACTTTACAGAAGAGATGGTTCCGCGAGCGGGAGAAATGATATACTCTTTGAAAGAATTAAAGCAAATTGTAACTATTTATCACCAATACAATAAAAAAATTGGTGTCCATGTCGCAGGCGAAGAGGGAATTCAAATGTGCATGAACGCAGGTGTAGACGTTCTCCATCATGCACATGGAATTTCTGATGAGCAGATAGAAGAGGCAACTGCGCGAGGCATTGAAATTATTGCAACCCCGCTTGGCGGCACACATCTCGAACCTAATTCCCCCGAAAACATTGCAAAATTGGTTCAACATCAGGTGCCTCTCTCTATTGCAACAGATGCTTATTTGCCATCCTATCCGAATGTTTCCTGGCTGCCTTTTCCAAATCATAGTTTACAAGGAACAGATGTCTTTATGAAAATTGCCCAGCCAGGAATGAAACAATTAGCGAAAGTTGGGTATGGCGAAAATGAGATTCTTGCCCTTATCACAGCTAATCCTGCAGCAGTGTTGGGAAAAGAAAATCAATTTGGTCAATTGAAGAAAGGAATGGATGGGAACTTTTTAATAACAAAAGGAATCCCTGGGTTGGAAATAACCGATCCAGAAGAGGTAAAAGCCGTTTATTTCAAGGGAAAAAAGGTGATTAATCGCATAAAAAGGTAAGATAAGTGGGATGAATTTCCCCTGGCTGTGCTACTCTGTGCTTCGAAATTTGGCATGCAGCGGTTCGGAAGAATTTATCAGCGAACCGCCAAGTGTTATCTAGCAAGAAATTGCTGTCAGTCGATTACTCCCTCCTTCTGACAGCACGCTTGATCACAATTGCAAAGATCCATATCATCACAGAAAAAACAAATACAAAAGCTGCAAGCATACCAAGTCCAATCCCAATCCATGGATTGCCTATTACTGCAACAACAAAACTACTAATGAAAATAGCGATAGCGATTCCGAAACTAATGAACGCCGGCAAATAAACACTTCTTTTCCCACCAGCTTGAATCAACAACGTAATTAATCCAAAAAGAATAATATACAATACGCCTAGCGTATACCCATTGACAACTTGATCTAGTGTTTTCGCTAACCACTTGCTAGTTTGCGAATTCGGCATTTGTAAATCAATCGTTTCTATATCTTTGCTATCAAGATCAACGGTGTGTAAACGGTACTTGGCTGGTTCGCTTGACCAGTTCGTGTGTTCCAGAAACGCTAATTTATTCTGCTTATGAAAAAACACCGGAGAATCCACAGCTGTTCCCAAATCAGTCAGTCGTTTTGTATCACCACTGTTTTTATCCATCAAAAATAATTCATACTCAAATAACGAGCTTTCCATCGACTCCTCTGAAACCGTTGTGAATGCGAATTTCTTTCCACCTGGGGAGAGTTGAGCGTTATAAACAGAATTATCCCTTGATCGACCACGCGGCATCATGGTTTGATCCACCTTTTCATCTGTAACAGAAAAGGAGCGAAGGACTTCCTTATTTCCATCAAACGCACTAAAATAAACATGTTCTCCATCGGGGGAAACCGAAAGATGATTCATGGAAAATCTATCTTTATCTGTTAATTGCTTCTTTTCTTTGCCGCCTAGGTCCGTCGAAAACAAATCAAATCCTTCACTTGTTTCACCTGGTTCTTTTTTAAAATCCTTTGCATTCATTGCAATATAATAGATGGTCTCATCTGCTGGTGAAAAAACTGCATCTTTTATATGGCTGTCTTCGTTACTGAGTTGTCTAGCCTCGCTGCCATCGTGATTCGCGATGAATAACGAATGAATACCATCTTCATTTTCGGACAAATACAGTAAATGCTTTCCGTCCAGTGAATATGCAGGATGATGCAGACGTTTTCCCTCCGACTGCGTTATTTTTTCAATATTGGAACCGTCCATATTGGCAGTATAAATTGCTTCTTTTCCATCCGTATAATAAGAGAATGCTAGCGTTTGATCATCGGGCGAGATGGAAATACCTTTGCCCATTCCGGTAAAATACTTATATGGATCATCATCCCGAAAAAATCCATACAACAGTGAAATCACGAACAGGAGTGCAACAACTCCGATAAGTGTTTTAATCAGGCGACTTCTTTGCATGATTTATTCCCCCTTTTCTATTAGCCTGCTTCCAAATGAAAATTAGGATCCGATGAGCTTTGACTTATCATACTCATCAACGTACTCCCCATTTATACATAAACAGGTTGTGTGTTTGTTTCTTTTTGCATTTCGCCAAAAGCCATCACATCCCCCACCAAAAACGGTTCATCATCTCTCGTTGTTGTTCGAGGGTGACATTTCTTTCTCCTCCCTCCCACAACATTTAATCCGCATTTTTCTCTACTTGCTGTATGAAGCAGGCGAATTCTTCTGCATCCGAGATCCTTATTTCTCTTCTTATCATTCTATTTCTCTCTTCATATGTAAAGAATCCACTGCAAGCAAAAACGCTCAGAATAAATTCTGAACGTTTTTGCTTCCTCTTATGCAACAATATGGAGTGATCCCTTTCACACAAGTATAAGAAATCAGTATCTATTTTATGATTGGTTTAGCACTAAACGTAGTGGAATCAATCACATTTAGAATGGCATTTGCAGTATCTAGGTTAGTCAAGCAAGCGATCCCGTGTTCAACTGCTTCTCTTCTGATTCGGAATCCGTCAGAGCGCGGCTTTGTACCAGAAGTTAATGTATTAACAACAAACTGTACATTTCCGTTTTCAATGATTGACAATACATTTGGATCATCTGCCCCGATTTTTCCTACCTCTGTTACCAAAATACCGAATTGCCGCAAGTATGCTGCTGTCCCCTCTGTTGCGTACAATTGAAATCCAAGTTCATGAAAACGCTCTGCTACGCTCCGTACTTCCTCTTTGTCCTTATCTGCTACAGTCAGTAGAACAGCTCCTTCATACGGAACAGTCAATCCAGCGGCAATTAACCCTTTATATAATGCTTTTTCGAGCGTTTTATCATAACCTATCGCTTCACCAGTAGACTTCATCTCTGGCCCGAGTGTTGTATCGACACTCCGTAATTTTTCAAAGGAAAATACCGGCATCTTAACAGATACTTGATCGTCTTCGGGCAGGATTCCTGTACGGTATCCTAAGTCTTCCAGTTTTTCACCCAAAATGCACTTCGCTGCAATATTTGCCATCGTTACACCAGTTATTTTGCTTAAAAAAGGAATCGTTCGGCTTGCGCGCGGGTTTACTTCCAGTACATATACTTCTTCGTCACGGATGATAAATTGAATATTGATTAATCCTTTTACCTCTAATGCCTGGGCTAACTTAGTAGCTGCTTCTAAACATCGCTGCTTCACATTCTCGCTTAGGCGTTGAGGTGGATATACCGCAATCGAATCACCAGAATGCACGCCGGCACGTTCAATATGTTCCATAATTCCCGGCACAATGGTTGTCTCCCCATCACTTATTGCATCTACTTCCACTTCAATGCCCGTTAAATATTTATCAATAAGGATCGGATGTTCATCCGTTATACTCTCTGTCTTTATTAAATATGCCTGCAATTCGTCATCATTATAAACGATCTCCATTCTGCTGCCACCTATCACATAGGATGGTCGTACAAGCACAGGATAACCGATGGAGTTCGCAACTGCTGTCGCTTCCGATAAGTTAAGAACAGCTTTTCCTTTTGGTCTTAGCAAATGAAGGTCTTCCAGTAATAATTCGAATTTATCACGATCCTCCGCCCGATCAATCGCTTCTAAACTTGTACCTAAGATTCTTACTCCTCTTCGTTTGAGCCCTGCTGCGAGATTAATAGCAGTTTGTCCACCAAACTGTACAATGACCCCTTCCGGTTGCTCCAATTCAACGACGTGCATCACATCTTCCAACGTTAGTGGTTCAAAGTATAGCTTATCTGAAATGCTGAAGTCGGTTGAAACTGTTTCTGGGTTGTTATTCATAATGATTGCTTCATAGCCCATTTCTTTAATGGCAAAGATAGAATGTACAGTGGCATAATCGAATTCAATTCCCTGTCCTATCCGAATTGGACCAGAGCCTAACACAAGCACTTTTTTTCGCGGTGTAATAACAGACTCATTTTCTTCCTCATAGGTACTGTAAAAATAAGGCGTTTCTGATTCAAATTCAGCTGCACATGTATCAACCATTTTATAGACAGGGATGAACTGATTATCTTTTCGAATTTGATAGACTTCGTCAATGGAACAACTCCACAACTGAGCAATATGATCATCTGAAAATCCACGTTTTTTCGCTTCCTTCAAGAGATCGTAATTATTTGGACGATCTTCTAATTCTTTCTCCATTTTAATTAATCCACGTAATTTATGGAGGAAAAATCGATCTATCTTTGTATGTTGAAATAATTCTTCAATGGTCATTCCCCTTCTTAAAGCTTCCGCTAATACAAAGATCCGCTCGTCATCAGCCTTTATTAAACGTTCAATGAGAGATTCTTTGGAAAGTTGTGCGATAGATTCTATGAAAAGCGATTCCGTTCCACTATCTAATGATCGGATTCCTTTTAATAGAGATTCTTCAAAATTTCGTCCAATTGCCATTACTTCCCCTGTTGCTTTCATTTGCGTACCAAGACAACGATCTCCGGTAATAAATTTGTCAAATGGAAAACGAGGAAGTTTGGAAACAACATAATCAAGCGCTGGTTCGTAACAGGCGTATGTTTTACCGGTAATTGGATTAATAATCTCATCCAAACTCAATCCGATCGCTATCTTTGCAGCCATTTTTGCAATTGGATAGCCCGTAGCCTTGGATGCAAGTGCAGAAGATCTGCTTACCCTTGGATTTACCTCGATAATATAGTACTGGAAGCTATTTGGATCAAGGGCCAGTTGTACATTACATCCTCCTTCAATTTCCAAAGCACGTATTATTTTTAATGATGCGTTTCTTAGCAATTGATGCTCCCGGTCACTTAAGGTTTGCGAAGGGGCGACCACAATGGAATCCCCTGTATGGATACCAACAGGATCCACATTCTCCATATTACATACAACAATCGCTTGATCTTTTTTATCCCGCATTACTTCATATTCAATTTCTTTAAAGCCGGCAATATTTTTTTCAATTAAACATTGGTTTACGGGAGAGAGTGCCAAACCATTTCTCGTAATCGCCTTTAGTTGAGAAAGGTCATCACACATTCCTCCGCCTGTTCCACCAAGCGTGTATGCTGGTCGAACAATGAGTGGAAAACCAATTTGTTCAGCAAATTCACATGCCTCCTCCACTGTGTGAACAATCTGACTATCTGGTACAGGCTCATTTAATTGGCGCATTAAATTTCTGAATTTGTCACGGTCCTCCGCCTGTTGAATTGCTTCTAATGACGTACCTAATAGGTTTACATCATATTCTTCTAATATCCCTTTTTCCTCAAGCGCAACAGCTAAGTTCAATCCTGTTTGTCCACCAAGTGTAGGAAGTAGAGCGTCCGGTTGTTCCACACGGATAATTTTCGTAAGGAAGTCGACATTTAATGGCTCCATATATACTTTATCCGCCACGGTATGGTCTGTCATGATAGTGGCTGGATTAGAGTTAGCTAAGATAACCGTATATCCTTCTTCTTTCAGTGCTTGACAGGCTTGCGTACCGGAATAATCAAATTCAGCAGCCTGTCCAATGACAATGGGACCTGAGCCGATCACGAGAATTTTCTGTATTTCTGTATTTTTAGGCATGTGTATGCTCCCCCTTTGCTGGATTGTCTTCTAGCTTTTCGATAAATGTATCAAATAAATAACTTGTATCCTCAGGTCCTGGTGCGCTTTCAGGATAGAATTGTACAGAAAATGCTGGATAGTCTTGATGCTTTATTCCTGCCACCGTATTGTCATTAATGGCGATATGAGTTAGTACTAAATCTGTGTGAGCCAAAGAGGCCTCTTTTACTGCATAACCATGGTTCTGAGAAGTAATGTAGGTTCTCCCCGTCGCCACATCCTTCACGGGATAATTTCCTCCCCCATGCCCAAATTTCATTTTCTCTGTATCTGCACCACATGCTAATGCTAACAACTGATGTCCCAAGGAGATACCGAATATCGGAATCCTACCAATGATTTGTTTGATCATATGAATAGCTTCCGGTACGTCTTTTGGATTACCTGGGCCGTTTGTTAACACGATGCCATCCGGGTTTAATCGCACCATTTGGTCAGGACTGTAATTATAGGGAACAACCGTTATATGACATTGGCGTTTCGTTAATTCTCGTAGAATACCATGCTTCATCCCAAAGTCCACTACTGTAATACGCTTCCCCCTACCTGGTACTACATATGGATTCACGGTGGATGTCTGCTTTACTTGATCCGTTGGCAGGCTTGATTCTTGCATCCTTGCCTGTACCTCCTGAACGGATTCTCCAATGGGAACAATCATTGCTTTCATTGTCCCACGCTGACGGATAATTCTGGTTAGCTTTCTTGTATCGATCCCTGTCAGTCCAGGGATATGATGAGCTTTTAAGTAACTGTCAAGTGTTTCCACACTACGAAAGTTGGACGGATCATCACAGACTTCTTTCGCAATAAATCCGTGTATAAATGGTGTCACTGTCTCAAAATCTTCACGATTCACTCCGTAATTCCCTATCTGAGGATACGTCATCATGACGATGTGGCCACAACAGGAGGGGTCTGAAATTACTTCTTGGTACCCGGTCATTCCTGTATTAAAAACGATTTCCCCAAAAGCGGAAGAATCACTGCCAATACTGTCTCCAGTAAATACGGTGCCATCCTCAAGTATCAGTTGTTTTTTATGCATACATATCCTCCTCGTAAATAATCTTTCTTTAGCAGTAGTCATGCAGGTAAACTAGAAACCTTCCAGTCGTGAAATGATGTGTTTCCACCCTTGGACAAGAATGTTTGTTTATCCATTTTTGTTTGCCTGTAGCGGACTTTACCACCAACTTATTAACCATGCCGTGTGCTTATAAAAAAACCTCTCTGCAATAGGCTGCAAAGAGGCACACGTATAGTGGGCATACGTGTTTCCGAGCAACCTTTTAGAACTCTCTGGATCTATTTAAAGGTTTGTTAAACATACTTATAACCACGTTTATACTATTTTCATAAATGAGCAACTGCTTTAAATCGTCTATTCATCCAGCTGAACAACATAATCCCTTTGTCTAAGGTTGGAGTGTTCTTACCTACTCAACAATTTTTGTTTTTCATCACCTCATAGAAAACGCGCTTTCTCTAGGAGGAAAAGGGATTGGTTTATGTAAATATACATATTTCGTACAAAACGCTTCCTTTAAGCTTCACAGGACGATATTAAAGATTCATAATTTATTTTTATTATTATTTCAAATTGCTTTCTATCTGTCAATAGATTTTTTCAATGTATACAAAAATTTCTTTATAATACGTTAGGGGCTTCTCCTGTTCTAAGTTTCAAAAACACGCATATGTATATAAATGGATTTATATTTGGTAAAAGGATGGGTGATTATTATATGGATGATTACAAGGACGATTACAAAGATGAGTACAACGATGAATCATCAAGACACAAAAAGCCTGGCCATGATAATAGCAAAAATGAACAACTGAATAAATACAGGGAGAAAAACACAGGCCCAGGTGAGAAATTAACGAGTGATGCCGGTTTGAAAATTTCGAATGACAGGTGGTCATTGCGAGCAGGAAGACGTGGACCAACACTATTTCAAGACTTTCATTTTTATAAAAAACAGTCACATTTTAACCGCGAACGAATCCCTGAAAAAGTGGTTCATGCTAGAGGTGACGGGGCATACGGAGAATTTGAGTTATATAAATCCATGAGACATGTCACAAGAGCACATTTTTTGCAAGAACCTGGATGCAAAACACCTGTGTTTGTTCGTTTCTCCAACTTTATTGGAAGTAAAGGCTCCAAGGATACCGCAATCGATATCCGCGGTTTTGCAACCAAGTTTTACACACAAGAAGGAAATTACGATATGCTGGCACTCTCATTTGCTGTTTTTTCCGTTATGGATGCCATGAAATTTGCAGATTTTGTGCATGCGGTTAAACCGAATCCGCGTACAGCCGTTCCGCAAGCCACTGTCGCGCACGATAATGCTTGGGATTATGTCGCCAATAATCAGGAAATTGCGCATTTTATTATGTGGTTGATGTCCGGTCGAGGACGTCCGAGAAGCTGGCGAATGATGGAAGCCTGGCCTGTCAATACATTCCGATTTATCAATGAACATGGTAAATCAACTTTCGTCCGATTTGTATGGAAGCCCATGCTCGGTGTTCATTCGTTGTTACTTGATGAAGCAAATATTATTGGAGGGGTTGACCCTGACTACCACCGACGGGATCTCCATGAGGCCATTATGTGCGGCGCATACCCAGAATATGAACTTGGCGTGCAGCTGATCCAGGAAGAAGATCAATTCAAGTATGATTTTGATATTTTGGATGATACAAAACTCTGGCCAGAAGAAGTCATTCCTGTTGAAATTATTGGAAAAATGACATTGAACCGGCTCGTTGATAATCACTTTGCGGAAGAAGAACAAGTTTCATTTGATCCTGCAACGGTTGTTCCGGGGATTGATTTTACGAATGACCCCGTCCTGCAAGGCAGATCCTTTGCTTACAGAGATACGGATTATCATCGACTTGGCACGGGCAATATTAATAATATACCGGTCAACCAGCCTATCGTCGAAACGAACCTTAATCAACGACAAAGCGATGTGAGACATCGGATTGATGTTGACTCCGTACACTATCATAAGAATTCTTTGGCTGGCAATACACCGAAAGAAACCCCTCCCGAAAAAGGTGGTTATGCGCATTATCCGGAGAAAGTAGATGGACATAAAACGAGGGAACGTCCAGGAGAATCATTCTTTGATTTCTTCAGCCAGCCAAGAATGTTTTGGAACAGCATGACCCCCGTTGAGAAACAGCAGATAGTGGAAACATTTAACTTTCACCTTGGATATGTAAAAAGTAAATCGGTTCGCCAACAAGTTGTTGATATGTTTGGAAATGTAGACACTCACATGGCAACGGCAATTGCTGAGAGTATAGGCGTCAATCCACCAAAAGAATCGCATGTACCTGTAACAAAAAGTTCCCCTGCCCTTAGTCAGGCTAATACAGCCTATTATCCATACACCCAAAAAGTCGCTGTGCTCATTGGCAACGGTTTTAACGGCAAAGAAGTAAAAAATGTACTTGATTACCTGCATCATTGTGGGGTTTTTATAGATATTATCAGTGAAAACCTCGGTACTGTCAAAGGAGACGACGGCATGCAAATCGAAGTCAATACCATATTCACCTCAACCTATTCTGTGTTATACGATTCCCTTTATGTTGTAGGAGGAAAAACCAAAAATGAAGCGAAATTCAGATCAGATATCAAATCATTTGTAAAAGAAGCATACAAACATTATAAACCAATTGGTGTAGCAACAACTGCAGCGTCTTATTTTAATAACACAAATAAAAATAATTTAGCTGGTGTCGTTTTCGCCGAAAATAATCCAAATTTTAAAGATGAATTTGTATCCGCAATCGCTCAGCAGCGTTTCTGGAATCGAAAGTAACATGGTAAGACAGTAAGAGCAACGAATTTTAAACGTTGCTCTTTTTTTAGTAAAAATCACCATTCGATAAATATCTAGTAGTAGCCTTCATCGACAGCCATTGCGATTGCTTTCGTCTCATGAACGGTACCATAAGGATGCTCAGGCGGTGCATAGATCGAATATAGTTTTATCGGTTTATCACCGGTATTTGTTAAATTATGCCATTTCCCAGCTGGAACCACGATCGCAACGTCTTCATAAACGTTTTTTTCAAAATCCAAATTATTTTTGCTGTCTCCCATTTGCACTAGACCTTGACCTTCTTCAATACGGAAGAACTGATCAATATCCGGGTGAACTTCTAATCCAATATCCTCTCCAACATCAATGCTCATTAAGGTCACTTGCAAATGATCTCCTGTCCATAAAGCAGTACGGAACGTCTTATTTCGTTCTGCAGCTTCCTCTATATTTACGACAAACGGCTCTCCTCCATAATCGTTTAACAAAAAATCAAATCGTTGCACATTGTTCTTCTCAGAAGCCTGCGTAAAAATATTACGAATGAAGGGGTGGTGAGAAGTTGAACCATATGTTTGATAGGCTTCATTCCTCTCCACTTCTACTCCATACGCTTTTTCTAAACCTTCTTTGTAAGTATGAAAACGAATGCCCTTATTTTGATGCATCGGGCGACTTCCAGTGAGAGCAGTGTAAAGATTCGTAAATTGTCCGAAGTGTTCTTTTTTGTCTTCTAAAGCGTGCAAAATCTCATTTTTATGCTTTTGATTTGGTGCTACATCTGCTAGTCGATAATAAAAGTCAATGGCTGCAGCCTCTTTTTGAATGCCTTCATATACAGCATCCAATTCATGCGGATACATTCCTTGCTGTAATGTAGTTTCTACAGGATATTGAGACATGGTTCGATAAGGCATATAACAATTCGGATAGGGGTTAGGCATAAAATACATTTTGTTCATTCCTTTCACAAGTATCTAACACTACCATCCTATGCCCAAATTTAGATAATGTACGTTCCGCTACGAAAAAGAAGAGAAAAAATCCTCTGTGATTTTTCCCCTTCCTTTTGAAGTAACCTACATGATTTCTTATTGCCTTTTCTTCGTTTTCTTATTATGAACTTTTTCCGTTGTCGTTAACGGTTCATTAGCAAGCTCATGATCATATTTTTTGGATAACTTCTTTCGTACAGCTTGTTCATCACTTACCCCACCGGTTATTTGATTCCTCTTTTTTCTACTCACGATAAGCACCTCCATACTATTATCTTGCCTATCGACACCAACGAATATGTATAGACCAATTCCTTTTTACAGCGGACCTGACATACATAAAGTCCTATCCACGATGCAGCACAACAATTAAAAAAACGTTCCGTTTTCTTCCCAAGCTGAACGTTTTTTCAATCATTTCCCTATTCAATTTAAAATTTGTGCATTTACATCCAAACACCTTTCCGTATAAATCACGCCATTCTCGTTAAGCTAATAAATACTATTATTTTTATTTAACTTCCTTTTATTGTAAAATTAGATTTAATTATTTATTGGACCTTCTACATAAGAAAGCTTAGGTGATAAAATGACAAACACCATTTTAATCGGTATTGTAATTATTCTTGTGGTTGGTATCTTCTCACAATGGCTTGCTTGGCGTATCCAATGGCCATCCATTGTGATTATGTCGATTGCAGGATTATTACTGGGACCTGTCTCTGGTTTTTTCAATCCACAAGAAGCAATGGGAGATTTATATAGCCCTTTGATCTCCTTAGCAGTTGCTATCGTATTATTTGAAGGCAGCTCCAGTCTGGACATTAGAGAAATAAAAGGAATTTCTAAATCCGTATTTCGAATTGTCACGTTTGGGGCATTTCTTGCATGGATCGGAGGTGCTCTTGCAGCTCATTTTATCGCGGGGCTAAGCCTTCAGATTTCATTTATCATCGGTGGTTTATTTGTCGTTACTGGGCCAACTGTCATTATTCCCCTACTAAGAAATGCAAAATTAAAACCACGAATTGCAGCTGTTTTAAAATGGGAAGGGATTATTGTCGATCCATTTGGACCGCTCCTTGCTCTTTTTGCTTATGAAGTGATCAATGTTCTTACAACAGAAACACTGCACGCCAATTATTTATTGAACTTTTTTACAAGTGCGGTCATCGCCATTGTTTTTGGTTATGTAATTGGATTTTCCGTCAGCATTATGGTCAGTAAAGGGATGTTTCCGGAATATTTAAAATCACCAATCATCTTAGCATTTGTATTGCTTTGCTTTACGATGGCAGAGGTAATCATGCATGAGACAGGTATGCTTGCGGTTACCGTAATGGGACTAACCCTCGCCCGAACGAAACGCTATGTATCATCGATCGGCAGCATTTCTCATTTTGTGGAAAACATATCTGTCCTCTTGACATCAACCATATTTATCCTGCTTACCGCTTCTTTGTCACGGGAAACCATTGCTGAAATTTTCACGTGGCCGATCATCGGTTTTGTGCTGATCATGCTTTTTATTGTTCGACCTTTATCCATTTGGATTTCAACAATTGGTACAGAACTCACGAACAAGGAAAAGACATTAATCGGATGGATAGCGCCTCGCGGGATTGTTGCACTGACCGTTTCTGGATACTTTGCAGAAATACTTCTCAGGGACGGACACGAGGATGCGGCACTTTTGACAACTTTAACATTTGCACTTGTATTCATCACCGTCTGTGCGCATGGGTTTTCACTTGGACCATTGGGGAAAAAACTTGGGCTTGCCAATGACGCACCACCGGGAGTCCTGATTGTCGGATCAAGCAGTTTTTCCGTTGCACTTGCTGATTATTTACGCAAATTGAAAATTCCCGTACTCATTAGTGACACATCTTACGGACGCCTTCAAGCTGCAATAAAGGAGGATATTCCTATTCACCATGGGCAGATTCTTGCAGAGCATACACAGTACGAAGTGGACCTAACTCCTTACGAAACCATTCTAGCCATGACTGGAGATAATGCTTTTAATGCACTTGTTGGTCAATCTTACGTACCGGAGTTCGGTTATAATAATACCTTTGCATTACCTTCTTATGATCAGCGCAATGTAAACAAGGATAAGAATCCCGTGTCAGTTAGAGCCCATTTGTTATTTAGAAAAGATGCCGTTTTTACAGAATTGAACCGGAAAATAAATACAGGATACTCTATCCAAGCATTAGATGTTAAGGAAAAAAATAAAATAAAGAAAGATAATATTCCCGAAGATGTCATCCCTCTTTTTATTAAAAAAGATGATGATACGATTCAATTTATTACACTGCGGAGAAAACTCGTACTGGATGAAGGAGATAAGCTTATCGTTCTAACGAAAGGGGATTAATTTTTTAAAAAAGACCTTTGACGAATGATGAGAACGTCAAAGGTCTTTCATTTAAAGCGATCTTTAAACCGGGTAGGACTGATCACCATGAAGATACTCGGGATGATTATATACATAAAAATCATACCAACTAATCCAGTTGTTAAAGCAGGAAATACAAGGTAAAAGAAGTTGATATTTGATTCCATCAGCTTCCCCAGATTGGCAGTAGGGAGATTTAAGTTGGAGAGTATCATGTTAATCATTAAAAAATAAGAACAAACCAATATACATTTTTCAAACAGCTTCTGCGTGTAAATCCAAGTTTGTCCAATTCTGACCTGAATCAAAAATAGTATCAAACTGGATATTGTAATTACCGAAAGTATATAATACAAACTAAACAATTGCTTTGATGTTACATGGATGGATGCAAAGTAATCGCTTATAAATTGAGGCAAAAAAGCATCTATTGCCCCCAGGGCCTGTAAAAAAAGAGCAGGGGAAAAGGATGTCAAGATGACAAACACGAACAGAAAAAATAAAAAGTAAGAAGCATGATCTAGTAAATCTCCAATTAATCTTCTAACTTGATCTACCAAAATGAATCTCCGGATTTTTTACCTTCATTAAATTATCATATTTCATACTATTCGCTCCCTGCTTAAGGCTTAGGAATCCATTTTCACAACAATTTTCCCCGTGTTTTTATTGTTTTCCATATATTCGTGTGCTTTTTGCATCTCTTCAAAAGGAAAAACGCGATCGACGATGGGTTTTAATGTTTGATTTTTAAATAAATCATAAGCGCTGGACGCAAAATCTGCTGTAAGATCTGCCTTATATTGATCACTTCTAGGTGTCAGCAGCGTTCCTGTCAGCTGAATCCGCTTCGCCATCAGATGCATGAGGTTGAACTTTTCTACTTTGGCACCGCCTAACAATCCGATTAACACCCAGCGCCCGTCTATTTTAATACTGTCCAAATTTTTCTTCCAATAGGAAGCACCTATAAAGTCAAGAATCAAATCGGCCCCTTTATTATTTGTAGCCTTTAATACTTCCTGATCAAAATCCTGTTCTTTATAATTGATACAGACATCCGCCCCCAATGACCTGCAAAAATCCAGTTTTTCTTTAGATCCCGCAGTGGTTATGATATTCGCTTGTCCAATTTGTTTCGCAAGCTGGATGGCAGCTGTACCAACGCCGCTTCCTCCGGCATGAATCAGAACCGTTTCATCCACACGTAATTTTCCTATCCAAAATAACGTCTGATAGGCAGTCAAAAATACTTCAGGAATAGCTGCCGCTTCTTCAAATGATAGATTTTCCGGAATCACCATCGCCCGGTCCGCTGGCATGACCGTATATGCAGCATATGCCCCGCCATTCACAAGCCCCATCACCCGAGTACCTACTTCGATATCTACATCTGCGGCTACTTTTTCAACAACTCCAGCAACTTCAACACCTAAAATAGGGTGATCCAAATATCCGGAACTGCTTCGTCGGTTGATAATATCTGTCCGATTCACAGCTGTCGCTTCCACTTTAATACGTATTTCACCATCTTTTGGCTCTGGAGTTGGCTGCTCACTTACTTGTAATTGTTCAGCACCACCTGGTTCATTAACAATCATCGCTTTCATTTGGACGCCTCCTTCTATGTAGAATTTTTCTTATGTTTGTTTATAAACAATGATAGCATTTTATTGTGATAAATGAGAAATTTTTACTGGTTAAATATTCGTGATGGATGATCTGTATGGTTCATTATTTTGTCTAAATATTTTACCAATAATCCACTATCCAAACGAACAACTACATTTTATGCATTTCTCTACTCTAAACTAACTAAAAATTCTTCTATTTCTTCTGGCAATATACAGGTTCCATGCATGTATACATTGTCAATTGTCTTTTGTATCGCCAAAAGCTTCCGGAATCATGGTGAAACCCTCGATCACGGTATCTTCTTCTACTTCAATTAAGAGGCAAGGCTTTCCATCAAAATTAATCCGTTTTACATAACTTAAACCTTGTGGGCTAATAGATATTTTCGCTACTTTTGTATCGATTTTGATGGATTTCGAGTTATATTTTGGGACGATGTTATTTGCCTTTAGTTCATATTTATCGTCATCGATGACTTTTTGGAAAGCTGTTTCTACCTTTTCTGTATTGACTTCTTCTACACCACTGCTTTTTAAAACACGCTCCACCTCTTTGTACCCTAATGTCGGCGTTTCTTCCTCATCCTCATTTTCTTCCACCACACGATTGATTTCTTCATATACATTGGCGAGTGTTGATGTATTTAATTGATCTCCTGTTACATCTTTAACAATTTCCTCAAAAACGAATTTATCCTCTTCTGCGGTCATCGTCTCCTCGGCATTTAATACTGTCTCTATGAAATCGGGGTCAATGTCATTTGGTTTGGCTGCAGAATATAAAATGCGATTGACATCAGCAGTATGATCGGTGAAACATGGAAATAGAAATCCGGCTATTGGTGCATTGAGGTTGATAATTGGATCTACGACAATATTGTATTTGAATTTCTTTTCAACATAGTCAAAAAGCAATTCCTTTTTTGGATCCAGTGTTTTATTGATACTGCAAAGCGTAAAGGAATGGGAATAAACAGCATCCCGTTCATTCTCCTCCGTCTCTTCATTTCGGCGTTTCATTGGCTTCAAATATTCACCCCGGATGAATGTCACGACAATATCCATTTCATATTGTTTATCTTTCAGCATCTTTTCTACAATAAGAAGCATCTGTTCTTTCCAGTCTTCCGAATTATCGCTTAACAATCCCTGATGAAGAATAAGCTGACTATTATTTTCAACGTTACGCTGAAATTTTAATTCGAATAACTTTTGATCCAATTGCCCTGTCAGCACTTTTTTGAAGTTATTCATAAATAATTCCTGTTGCTCTTGCTCTAACATTTCAAACGGTTGACTTTGGTGATGATAAATTTCGCTTGTTTCCTTCATGATATAAACATTAAATATTTCAGATATTTTCAGTAAATCATTATGTACTTTGAATTGTTTTCGGATGTTCGCAATGTCTTTTTTGTTCATAAGATTCCTACCCCTTGTCTATTTTTGATCTATTCATATACTTTTGAAAGCCAGATAGCTGCTCGTGCCAGCATCATAGATAATTGATCTGATTTAATCGTTTCCTTGAAGTATCTATTCTAACATGAAATAATAGAAACATTTACTAAGTCGAAAATAAATAATGGAGGTTCCCATGAAATACGAAATCATACTATTCGATGTTGATGATACATTATTTGACTTCGGTATCTCGGAAAAGGAAGCACTAACAAAAGCATTTCTGGAGTTTGACTTACCTTCAGGTTTAACAAATTATCACGCCAGCTACAAAAAAATAAGCAAGGCGTTATGGCAAGCTTTAGAACAAGGAAATATATCAGTGACCGAACTAGGTGTAGAGCGATTTAGAAGGCTGTTCCTTAAACATAATCTAAAAATAGATGCAGAATTATTCAATCGCGTTTATCTAGGATATTTAGGAAAAGAAGTACATCTTATACAAGGTGCTGAAGAAGTATGTCATCATCTGCGTAACCATTGTCTAGCTATTATTACTAACGGATTCAAGGAAGTACAAACATCAAGAATAGGAAGTTCTCCACTATCGGATATTTTTGAGCAAGTTATTATCTCAGAAGACGCTGGCACCCAAAAGCCAGAAAAAGGCATTTTTGATTATGCTTTTTCCAAGCTACAGATTACAAATAAAGATAACGTTCTAATCGTAGGGGATTCTTTGACTTCGGATATACAAGGTGGGGTTAATTACGGTATTGACACTTGCTGGTTCAATCGCCATCATAAAGAAAACAATACAAATGTAAAGCCAACCTATGAAATTAGTGAACTGACCGATCTTATGCAGATTCTATCGGAAGAAACGGATTAAACGGGGACTACTCCGACATTCAATCGGAGTCTGCGTGTATGAAGATCAGACGTACACTAGGAAACAGTCTTTCTAATACGGTTATACCCGCAAGGAGAGTCAGAATTGTCTCAAATGATCCTAAGAACATTATCCAAGAACATCTCGGAGCGTCCAAGTGATTAACTTATGATGCAGATGATTAACGCATGCATGAAAAGTAGCACAAACTGAGTTACCTAGAACGAAAGGTAGCGATCCACATTAGAATATTTTTTTAAAATCTATTCTCCTATTAAAATAGCCGGTTTTGAGTAGAAAGAGGCGGCGACTCAAATAGAGAACCAGCTTTTGTTGCTGTGCTAAAATCTTTGTAGTAAAGTAACTTTTTTCCAGAACTTCATCGTTCATTCTATGTAACACATGTTTCTGGTAGAAAGGACGTGAAATAATTTAACAAGTTTACCTTATTATCAAAACTTTCTTCAAGTAAACCTGAGCTAATCGATGCATTCGTTCATCTGCACCCTTACTTTCACCATAGAAACATAGATCAACAACGCCAACGTACTGCAGACAAAAATGACGATTCCCATTGGCAAAGCTGTATCTTCCCCGGCGATTCCAACAAGCGGTGAAACAACAGCCCCACCGGCAAACGGAAGAATACCAAGAAACGCGGAAGCGCTCCCTGCTGATTCCCCTCGTCGCTGCATTCCGAGCGAAAAGGAAGTTGTCGATACCATCCCGACACTGGACACCACAAGAAACAATGCAACAAGTAACAGCCAAAACGATAAATTGAGAAGAACAACAACAAGCAATAAACAGCTTCCAATAATAGAAGTAATCGCCCCAGCTAATAGAAGTTTTGACTCGCTTACTTTAACAGCAATTTTCCCTGTAATTTGAGCAGCCATAATAATTCCTAATCCATTTGCAGCAAATATAAGCGAGAATTGTTGCGGGGTAACCCCATAAATATTTTGCAGTACAAAAGGAGCACCCGCGATATAAGCAAACATACTCATCATGACAAACGACTGAGATAATGCAATCCCCATAAACACCCGGTCCTTTAGCAAATCGGTAAATGTCTTAAATACCGCTAGTACATTTCCATCCGATCTTTTTTCCACTGGCAATGTTTCAGGAAGCGTCAATAAAACGGCCAAAAACATCATAAATCCGATTGCCCCAAGGATAAAGAATACGACATGCCAAGAAACCCAGTTTAAGATAGCCCCGCCAAATATTGGAGCAAGAATAGGTGCCGCCCCGTTCACTAAGGCAAGTAAAGCGATAAACTGTGTTAAATCTTTTCCGGTATACATATCCCGTGCTGATGCCCGGGCAATGACTATTCCTGCAGCACCTGTTAAACCTTGAATAAATCGTAAACCAACAAACACCCAAATCGAGGGACTGAATGCGCATAATGCAGATACTACTGAGTAAATAATCAATGTAATGACAAGCGGACGGCGCCTGCCCTGAATATCACTTAATGGCCCAAAAAGAAGCTGACCAACTGCAAGCCCCAGCAAACAGGACGTTAAGCTTAATTGAGCAAGGGAAGCGGTCGTCTCTAGATCCTCCGTTACAAGTGGAAGTGCCGGTAAATACATGTCCATCGATAAAGGGCCAAATGCAGTGAGTGAACCTAACACAAACACGATCCAGGCCTTTCGTAATTTACTAGATTTTGATTGTTGATCGAATTTATTTTCTGCGACATTCATAAATGGCCCATTCCTTTCAATATTTAACATCGTTTGCTTCTAACCATAACATATTTTTAGCGTTCCTCCCTTCTCTAGCATTCTAGTTCAAAAAAAATATGATATAATCAGCATGGATTAGCTAGAAAAAAGGATGATACAATGAGCAAACAAATGTTAAAGAATGATTGGGAACCTCTTTTAAACGAGGAATTTACGAAAGATTATTATGTAAATTTAAGAGAATTTTTGAAAAGAGAATATGCAAATCAAACAATTTACCCGCCTATGGATGCTATTTTTAACGCCCTTCATTACACACCTTTTCATCAGGTGAAAGTGGTGATTTTAGGACAGGATCCATATCATGGTCCAAACCAGGCACATGGGCTTAGTTTCTCTGTTCAACCGACCGTAAAACAGCCGCCGTCTTTACGAAATATATTCAAAGAATTACAAGATGACGTAGGCTGTACACCACCCGATCACGGCTATTTGGTTGAATGGGCAAAGCAGGGAGTCCTTCTTTTAAATACCGTGTTAACCGTTCGGCAAGGCCAAGCGCATTCCCACCGAGGAATGGGCTGGGAAAACTTTACGGACCGTGTGATTCAGCAGATCAATCATAAAGAGAAACCAGTCGTTTATATTTTATGGGGAAGAGCTGCCCAAAGCAAAGAGAAACTAATCGATACATCCAAACATTATATTATCCGATCCCCGCATCCAAGTCCTTTCTCAGCTTATAAAGGTTTTTTTGGCAGCAAACCTTTTTCAACCACAAATGCAATACTAAAACAAACCAACCAGGAGGAAATCAACTGGGGATTATTTTAAGGGGATAAATGGAAAAGTGCCGATCCTCTATCAAAGAACATCGGCACTTTTTCATTTACTTATGAATGTCCGGCTTGCCAAGGTCTGGCAGCATTTGGTCTTTTCTTCCTATTTTGAGGCATATCTTCTCGCTTTACTATTTTCGGTTCCATTCCGCTTTCGATTCTATTTTTCACTCGACTATCCAATCGAAATGTAATCGGTGGTTTGAACAATCGCTTTGATAAAGTATTACAGTCTGGGCAGTATGCTTCCCGTTTATTCCCACGCATCCCCTGATACCATAATGTGAATTCCCCGCACTTCACACATCGAAATGTATAATTTGCCATTCTTTATACCTCCATATTACGTAGGCAATATATTTTTCTCAAAAATATCTTTTGGTAGAGCAATGGTACAACAAGAATTTGGTATATCCACTACCCCAGCTAAATGGCCTTGTACAGGGGCAGAACCAAGCAGCATATATGCTTGTTCTCCTGTAAATCCATGTGATTTCAAAAATTCAATCGCATTTAAACAAGCATTTCTGTAAGCAACGTTCGCATCAAGGTATGTTTGTTTACCGGAGAATTCATTAACGGAAACCCCTTCAAATACGATAAACTCATTATAGTGTGGCATAACAGGCCCTGGTTTGAAGGCAGGATTTTTCTTAATTTGATATTTTTCCATTCCACCTTTAATCACATCAACCCTTAAATCAATCCAACCCGGCATCTCAATTCCACCACAAAAAGTTATTTCCCCGTCACCCTGGGAGAAGTGTAAATCGCCAACAGAAAGCTTCGCACCATCTACAAATACTGGAAAGAAAGACCTTGATCCTTTTGATAATTCCTTAATATCACAATTTCCACCGTTTTCCCTTGGAGGAACCGTTCGTGCCCCCTCTCTAGCCACTCGATCAAAGTCTTCTCCCTTTAAACCACCAAGAACAGCATTCTCTTTGGTAGGAAGATTTGCTAAAGGTGGTACACGATTGGGGTTTGAATCAACTAATTCCTGCTCACGTCTATTCCACTCATCAAGCATTTCTTGTGAAGGAGCTACACCAATAAGTCCAGGATGAATCAGCCCAGCAAATTTTACATTTGGAACATGTCTTGAAGTCGCGTAAATACCATTGAAATCCCATATAGACTTGGCTGCTTGTGGATAATGATCTGTTAAAAAGCTACCGCCATTTTCTTTTGCGAAAATTCCATTAAATCCCCATTCATGTGCACGAAATGTTCCAATATCCAAAATATCTACAACAAGTAAATCGCCTGGCTCTACTCCATTAACATATACTGGCCCACTAAGTACATGTACACGAGTTAAGTCTACATCGCGTATGTCAGAGGGATCATCGTTATTACCAATTTGTCCATCTGTCCAATCAAGACATTCCATCCGAAATGACTCACCTGGATCGACCGAAAAAGCGGCTGGAATATCTGGATGCCAACGATTATGCCCCACTACCTCCTGCTCGTCCATTTTCTTGTTCAAGTCCACTTTAAATAATTTTTTTGGCAATTCCCCATCTCCTTCAACATTATTTATTCGAAATTTGTATGAAGATCATAGATGAATTAATCTCGTACTATTAAACAAACTTAATACATTCATAGGATATGATCATTCCGGGGGAATCATGCCCAAAATGGTTAAAAAACTATTCGTTTTCGATGACTTAAGATCTATTTCATTTCGAAAAAATGATGATTTACTAGATGAAACTCAAAAAGCGCCGATCCTCTATCAAAGAATATTGACGCTTTTTATTATTTAAACGTTACATGTTGACCGCTTTATATCACTCAAACATCTTCCCCGGATTTAATATTCCCTCCGGATCTAGCATTTGCTTCATATTTTTCATAACCTCTACCGCTTCCCCATGTTCAGCTTTTTGAAATTTCATCTTCCCAAGACCTACACCATGTTCTCCCGTGCATGTGCCGCCAACTTCTATTGCTCGCATCGCTAGAGCGTCATTTGTGTACATTGCCCGTTCCTGCTCTCCTTCTACCTTGGGGTTAAATAGGACAATCGTATGAAAATTACCATCCCCAATATGTCCTAAAACACCTCCTGTTAAGCCGCTTTCTTCAATCAACTCACGCGCATAACTAACTAATTCCGGAAGACGTGATATGGGAACACAAACATCTGCACCAGTATCACGCATTCCTTTTACATGTGTAAAAGCATAGGAGAGTTCATGACGTGTTCGCCAAACTTCTTTCTGCTTAGCAGGGTCCGTAGCCACTTCCCAATCCCTACACCCAAGGTCATGTAATAATTCTTTCGCCAAAACTGATTCTTCTTCCACTGCTGCTTTCATCCCGGCAAATTCAAAAAATAATGTATGATGGACCGGATAGTCATAGGCCCCATAAGCATTTACCTGTGCAATACTTGTTGCATCGACGAGTTCCATCCGCATAACCGAAATACCGCTAAGTAATATCGTTTGAGCTGCGGCGGCACAAGTTTCTATATCATCAAAGGTACATCTAGCCATCAGTGTATGTTCCGGTATCCCGTGTAACTTCAAAGTCACTTCCGTAATGATGCCTAATGTACCTTCTGATCCGGTAAATAGACCTGTTAAATTGTAGCCGGATGATGACTTTTTAGCACGCGTTCCCGTATGAATCACCTTTCCATCTGCTAAAACGACTTCCAAGTCAAGCGTTTGATCCCGCATCGCACCATAGCGCACTGCTGTTGTTCCACTGGCATTCGTTGCTGCCATTCCGCCAATCGTCGCATCTGCCCCAGGATCGACAGGAAAAATGAGCCCATGACGATTGACTATTTTATTTAAACTTTTCCTTGTCAGACCCGGCTGTACCGTGATGGTCATATCTTCAGGTGAAAAGTCAACGACCTTATTCATCTTCTCAAAATGAATGACAATCCCTCGCTGAATGGGAATAGCTTGTCCCTCAAGACCTGACCCAGCGCCAAAAGACGTAACTGGAACATGGTACGTGCGTGCGATTTCTAAAATTTTCTCAATATCTTCCCGTGATTCCGGAAAACAGACAACTTCCGGTTCTACAGCTTGATGCGGCGACTCATCGTGACTGCACGCAAATAATGCTGTTTCATTTTGACTAACCTTTTCATTGCCGAGTTGATCTTTCAGCATATGAATAAACATCTGAGCACCACTTCCTGAATATTTTTACTTTTATGTTTGCACTTAAAATATCATATGAGCAATCAATGCAATAATAGGTAATGAGATGAATGTACGTTCCATAAAAACAAGAAATAAACGTCCAATACCGACTGGGATTTTGGAGATGATCAGCAATGTTCCCATTTCCGTTAAATAAATAATTTGTACAAGTGATAATGCAGCAACAACAAATCTCGTCATCTCCGCTTCAATGCCAGATGCTAAAACAGCCGGGATAAACATATCAATAAAACCAACGATCGTAGCCGGGGCAGCTTGAACTGCTTCCGGTATTTGCAGTATGTTTAACAGGAGCACCATAGGCTTTGAAATTATTTCAAAAAACGGCGTAAACTCCGCTATAATTAAAGCTACTGTTCCAATTGCCATTACTTGGGGGATGAGAACAAAAGCAATACCTAAGAATACTTCACTTCCCTGTTTCATTTGATCTTTAAACGAACCAGCTTTTTTAGCCCGCTCTATCGCCTGAATCAGGCCCCATTTCATTTTTGATATCCCTTTTGGAACAGATTCCGTATAATCATTCTCTGTATAGTACGTATCAGGTATTCTAGATAATGGTGGTATTCTTGGAATAATCACGGCACTTACCACACCTGCAATACAGATCGTTAAGTATAGTACTGGAAACATATGATCAATATCCAGCATCCCTGCAATGACAAGACAGAACGGGAGGGATACAGTGGAGAAGCAGGTTGCAATGGCTGCTGCTTCCCGCCCCGTGTAAAATCCAGCTTGATATTGTTCCCGTGTTAAAACAACTCCAACATTTACGTTTCCTACCCAAGATGCCAGTAAATCAATGGCTGAACGCCCTGGTAATGTAAAGAGAGGTTTAATGACTCCGCGAAGCATGGTTCCAACAAATTCCATCACCCCAAAATTAATCAGATATGGCATTAAAAAGGATGCAACGAAAAACCACACAATTAAGGTCGTCAATAAATCAAACATCACTTGTCCGGTCACTTCTGATTTAAATACTTCCCAGCCAAACTGATGAAAAGTCATAAACGCAAATAGGGTCCCCAACACTCTAGTAATGGTCCAAAATATCGAAACATGAAATAGAGAGTTAAATAGAGGCGAATGCACTATAAATTTCGGCTTAAATATAGCTGCAATCACGGTAAACATCGTTGAAATCAACATCACGTACGTAATGATCGCAGGAAGAGCACCTGATAAAGCATCGATCACAAATTCGGTTACTACCCCTAACGGAATATTAAACGTATCCCCATCATAGATGGGAAATAGGAAAATAAATACTCCGAATAAAGAAGGAATTAAAAATCTGAGCAAACCTTTTTTATCCACGCTATCCTTTTCTTCATAAGATTCCTCTCTTTGCTGGCTCTCCATGAATCAATCCCCCCTTTTTTAAAAAATGGCAAATTTACAATGACTCCAATACTTCTTCAAGCACATCTAGTCCCCGGTCCATTTGTTCTTTGGTAATAACAAGCGGTGGAATCATTCGGATTACTTCACCTGCGTTTCCACAAATATAAAATAGAACGCCTTTTTCCAAGCATTCATTTAATACCTTCATCACAGCGTCACCATCCGGATTTCCTGTTTCCGGATTTCGAAGTTCGATACCAATCATTAAGCCAACACCGCGAACATCTGCAATAACCGGATAATTTTCCTTCATTTGCTGTAGTCTCTCGAGGGCATACGCTCCTATGTTCGTCGCATTTTCAAGAAGATTTTCTTCCTTGATCACATTTAGAGATGCTCTTGCAGCTGCACAAGCGATCGGATTACCGCCAAATGTTGTCGCATGCGCACCAAGTGGCCACTTTTCCATTAATTCTTTCGAAGCTACTGTTGCACCAAGTGGCAGTCCAGCTGCAATTCCTTTTGCAATTGCCATAATATCAGGTGTTACATCAAAGGTGTGTGAAGCAAACCAATTTCCAGTACGGCCAAATCCGGTTTGTACCTCATCAAAAATAAGCAATATGCCATGACGATCACAGATTTCCCTGATTTTCTTCAGCCATGCTTTCGGTGGAATAATATATCCGCCTTCACCAAGAACAGGCTCTAAAATCATACAAGCAACTTCTTCTGGATCCACTTGATGTTTAAATAACGTCTCCGCTTCCTTCTCTAATTTTTCCGGAAAATAAACTTCTGGATCCACTCCGTCTGGACATTCTTCTGGGTGTGCATAAGGGAGTTGATACGTCAGCCATGCAGGTTGCTGGTATTTCCGGTACTTACTTTTTGATGTGGAAACGCTAAGTGCACCGATAGTACGTCCGTGAAAACAGCCGGTAAAAGAAATAACATAAGGGCGCTTTGTCACATGTTTTGCTAGTTTTAATGCTCCTTCAATGGCTTCTGTACCACTATTTCCAAAGAAAAAGTTATCGAGTTTTCCAGGAAGTACCGCTTGAAGTTCCTCTGCTAACTTTAAAATAGGTTCATAGATAATGACACCTGAAGGACCATGAACTAAATGATCCGCACTATCTTTAATTGCTTGTACTACTTTAGGGTGCCTATGACCGACATTTTCCACTGCTATCCCTGATGTGAAATCAAGGTATTCCTTGCCATCTGTTCCATAGTAATAACATCCTTCTGCCTTGACTACCGGTAGATTCGGATGATCCTTTGCCATCCCCGGTGCAAGGAAATTACCAATTGAATCTACTAATGCTTCCCAGTTTTTTTGTTTTTGTTCCATCTTCTCCATCCTCCTGATCAATCAAAATACTTTTTGAGTTTTCTTACTACCGACGCTTGACTAATTCCCAGATAATCCGCCATTTCCGTTGTTGTTTTATATTGCTTTTGTGCTTTCAGCAAAACTTCCTTTTCCACTTTTTCCAAAATTGCGGGTAAAGGATGTCCTTCCATTTCAATCGAATCAATCCCCACATGCTGCTGTATATATTCCGCGGGTAAATCATCCTCCGTTATCATGGCTAATTCGCTTTGAACGACTAAACGCTCCATCAGATTCTTAACTTCCATAAAATTTCTTTCCCATCGCATATAAAGCAACGAATGGAATAATGGATCGGATAGTTTTTTATTTTGTTGGTACATCCCGTTATACTTTTCAAGATAGATTTCAAACGCCTTCCTTAAATCTTCCGGTCGTTCCCTAAGTGGCAAAACGTGAATAGGCACGACATGTAAATAATAAAATAAATCTTCCCGAAACTGTTTGGCTGCCATTAAATCCTCCAACGATTGTTCTGCTGCAGTAATTATTCTGAAGTTTCCATTTGTCCGCTGCAACTCCTTTAATAAAGTTGTCTGAGAAGCTAATGATAACTCGTCTATTCCTTGTAAATATAAGGTACCCGACTGGGCCATCTGCAGAAATCCAATTTTCTTTGTTCCCTCCGCGTCCAGTCCGCCAATGAGTTCCCTCTTAAAAAGAGCATCTGGTATAATACCGCAATCAACGGTGACAAATGGACCGGCCTTTTTTGTACTTTGTTTGTGAATAATTTTTGCAAGTGCTGTTTTTCCTACACCGCTTTCCCCCTCAAGAACGACTGATACTTGCAGCGGAGCGATTTTATCAATCATTTTTAAAATTTGTTTCATTGATTTACTCTCGCAAATAAAACCTTCTACATGTAAACTTTCCTTCCGCAGTAAAGCAAGTTCTTCCTTTACAGTTGACATTTCATCCTCGAATTCAGCTAAATATTCCTGCATTAAACGTAATTCTGATACGTCATAGGAATAACTGATCACAAACTCGACTTCCTGGAATTCATTAAACAATGGAATCCCGGTAATAAGTACCTTTCGATTATTAGAGGCGATTTGCACAATGGCTACCTTCTTTTTCTGCTTCAGAACAAGAGGTGTAATCGCAGGGGTGAAAATGCCCTTTGATTCTAATTCATAGACGGATTGTCCGAGCAATTCTTCCGCTGACAAATCATAATATAGCCCGCTTTTACGTGTTACCTTTATAATCGTTCCGTCGCGTTTGGTAACAATAATATCCTCGTCATAGGACTCAATGATTTCTTCTTCTGAATTAGGTAATAGATATAAGCTTTGCAACAAATCACCTCCTAATTATTTAGAAATGCATAATTATGTAATGTTGTATAATAATTATACATAACTGAATATTCAAATGCAATATTGTTTCCTATCTTCTGTTTTTTTATCTTATTAGTGCGCAAAAAAATACGACGCATTCTCCTAAATGGCGCCGTATCCTTATTATTATAAAATTGATTGATTAGCAAAACGAATCGTTCGGGCTTGGATTTTTAAGTCCAAAGATTTTGCGGAAGTATAATCCGAAATAAGATCCTGCGAGTGCCATAACCATCCATACCCAACCATGTAAACTAAATGAAGCAATTCCGCCGAAATAGGCACCAATATTACAACCAAATGCAAGTCTTGCACCATATCCCATTAACAACCCGCCGATAATGGATGAAATAGCTACACCAGTTTTTATTTTTCCCGGTTTGAAATTACCTTGAAAAGAGGCAGCAATAAACGCACCAAGTATTATTCCAAAATTCATGACGCTGGTAGAATCGGCCAAAACAGTTTCCCGAAGTGCCTCTGTATTACCTTCCCAAAAAGACCAATTGGCAACATTGACCCCAAATAATTGCAAAAATTTAGATCCCCAAAGTGAAAAAGCTGAAGTAATTCCCCACGGCTGACCTCGTATAGCAAGTGTAAAAGCATTAAGTAGAGCAAGTACAACACCAGCTGTAACGAGCGGCCAAGCGCCACGCCATAATTTCTTGAATCCACTTGTAGTAGCCAACGGCTTCATTTGAGGAGGATTTTTCTTTTTAGCAATTTTATCTGTAATTACATAAATGCTAATAAATATGAGGAACTGAAGTCCCCAACCTCCAAAATAGCCAAGTCTAGTTGATTCTGCTAATGAGATTGGTGGAAGTGATGGGAGATTAAGCCAAAAACCAAGATGGTAAGCCCCTATGACGGAACCTACTATAAAGCTAAGCAAAGTTAAAACCATCGAAGACTTTCCACCACCAAAATTATATAATGTCCCGGAAGCACACCCATTTCCCATTTGCATTCCTATTCCAAATAAAAAAGAACCAACAATAATACTAATGCCAACAGGAGACACATAACCATTTGGGGTGATGCCTGTAAAACTAAAGCCACTGGATAGTATAATTGCAAATAGTGTTGAAGTAACAGCCAGCATGATCATGTGAGCCTGCAAGCCTTGTACATTTCCTACAGAAATTAATCTTCTAAAAGCTGAGGTGAAACCAAAACGCGCGTGTAACAATGTAACCCCTAACGCTATCCCGATTAGATACAAAAAACCTTGTGTATAAGTTGAATAAATTAAAATGGATAAATATAATATGACAGCCGCTACCAACCCAATCCATACGAAAGGCTTTTGAACAGGAGCAAGAGCCGTTTCAATCGTTGTGGATTGTTTTGGCTTATTCCACTGATATCCTTTATAAGCTTCTGGTACCATATTATCCCTCTAATCCCTATTTATTTACTATGCTTTATTACTGCAATTATTTTAATATATTTTCTTGGTTTTGTAAATAGATGGATCGGAGGAAAAAGGAAAGCATCTATATCCAGAAATACCCCTTTATATGCTTCCATGTCAGTGACGGATGAAAACTTACTGTAGCAATTCATAAGAAAGAATAAAAAGAGACAGCAGAATACGACGAGGAATTCTGCTGTCTTCTTTAAACATAAATGATGTTTAACCTGTCTATTTATTTTCCCGACTATCTTCTACCATTTTCTTAAGTTCTTGTTGTCCTTTTCGAACAGATTCCATTTCTTTTTCTAACGCCTCTAGGCGATCCATCATTGGCTTTAGTGATTCCTGAAGCATTTTTTGCAGCCGGAGTGATTTTTCATTTTGAGTTGTTTCCATCATCATCTGCTCCTTCTTTTTTATTACCCTTATAATAAAAGGATAATACATCCGAGAACCAAAAAGAAGTATTATGGGTACTTCTTTAAAAAACGTTCACAATTTCCTTTTATCTACTTATTTGCTTTTCACCGTGAGAATTACATTCTCTCCCGCAGCAACTGTTTGTTTAGCCTCCGCGTGAATCTCACTCATATCGTTTGTATTTGTAATGATGATCGGGATAATCGTCCCCGTCGCTTTTTCTTCAATCATTTTAGTATCAAAGGAAACAAGCTTATCCCCTTTTTTCACGCGATCCCCTTCATGGATATGGGCGGTAAAACCTTCTCCTTTTAAGTTTACAGTATCAAGACCAATATGAATTAAAATTTCTACACCATTTGCCCCGCGGATGCCAATCGCATGTTTTGTTTCAGATAATTGAATAATTTCTCCGTCAAGCGGAGCTGTCACAACATCATTTGCAGGATGAATCGCAACGCCATCTCCCATCATTTTTTGTGCGAAAACAGGGTCTGGCACTTCTTCCAGCGGAACAAGTTCGCCATCCACCGGTGCATATAATACAATATCTTTATCCTTTTCTTTTTTCTTAAAAAATTTGCCAAGCATTGTTATCCATCCAATCGTTTTTAAGATTTATCCACTTATTCGGCAAAGCTAATTCAACGATCCTTCAAAAACCGTTAATATTCATCGAATAACATCGTTTTGTTATTCAATTTTAGTATAATACAAATAATAATTGAGTTCCATTGGCTACTACGCTTGCTTCCTGTATGTTATATTATGGAACATATATCATAGCAAGAATTGAAGCTTTCATAGGGGGAATTATCATGCAGCATGGTGTGATCACACTTGGCGAAGCATTAATCGATTTTATTCCAACAGATTATTCCAATACCACGTATATCAAAAGCCCAGGAGGAGCTCCTGCCAATGTTGCTGTTGGAGTTGCAAGGCTTGGGGAACGATCAACATTTTTAGGTAAAGTCGGTGATGATGTTTTAGGAAAATTTTTAAAAGAAACATTGCGTGCACACCATGTTCATACGGATCAGCTTTCTTTTACTGCTGATCATCGAACTGGTCTTGTTTTTGTAACGAATGACGTTGACGGGGAGAGAAACTTTGATTTTTATATAAATCCAAGTGCAGATCATTTTCTTCAAAAAGCAGATATCGATACAAAAAACGTAATCAGTCATAAAATCCTTCATTTCGGATCCATTTCCCTAATCCGCCAACCAGCGAAAGAGGCTACGGAACATGCTGTCAAGCTAGCAAGAGAAAATCGAATGGTTATTTCCTTTGATCCGAATTTACGCTCAACACTTTGGGAAAAAGAAGAAGACGCACGTACAACGATCATCTCGATGTTAGATCAAGTAGATATTTTAAAATTGTCTGAAGAAGAGCTTACTTTTCTTACAGGTAAACAATTCATAAAAGAAGGAATTGAAATGCTCGAGGTCTACGATATTCGACTGATCATCGTGACAATGGGAGCAAATGGCTGTTATGTACATACACAAGAAGGGGATGCGCATGTTCCCGCAATGAACGTCAAAGCCATGGATACAACTGGGGCTGGTGATGCATTTATGTCAGGGATCTTGTATTCAATCAGTATTGCTGACGCAGAAGTAGATAAGCTCCGGATCAAAGATGTAGTAAAAATGGCCGAATTTGCATCTATATCGGGCGCTTTAGCCGCTTCAACGAAGGGAGCAATGACTGCACTGCCGACGTTAGGAGAAGTAAATAGTCATTTTAAAAAACAATAGAAGGGACCGATAAGCTTGTCCCTTCTAAATTCATTCTTTCTATTAAGATTCAACATCATATCCTTGGTCTTCAATCGCTTCCCGCATATCTTCCAATGATACTTTTCCTTCCTTATATTTAACATCTACCTTGCCATTGTCCAAATGTACTTTTACTTTTGATACTCCTTTGATTTCCTCTAAGGCTCCTTTTACTGCAGATTCACAATGACCACATGTCATCCCTTTTACATTCAATGTAGTTTGCATTTTTATTTTCCCCTTTCTATCTTTTTTATACTTTAACTCGTTTCAATCGAAGAGAGTTGGATACAACACTGACGGAACTAAATGCCATGGCTGCTCCTGCTATCCATGGTGCGAGTAAGCCAAGAGCTGCGATTGGGATCCCTGCACTATTATATGCGAATGCCCAGAATAAATTTTGTCGAATGTTTTTAATCGTAGCATGACTTAATTTGATCGCTTTTGGTATCAGTAATAGTTCTCCTCCAAGGATGGTAACATCAGCCGCTTCAATCGCAACTTCCGTACCTGTTCCAATTGCAATACCAATATCTGCGGTTGCCAGTGCAGGTGCATCATTAATGCCATCACCAACCATCGCTACTTTTTTTCCTTGTTGCTGGATCTCTTTCACTTTATCCGCCTTTTCTTCCGGCAAAACTTGCGCAATAACATGATCAATACCTACCTGTTTGGCGATTGTTCGTGCAGTTCGGTCATTATCTCCTGTCAGCATAATGACTTCAAGGCCATCATCTTTTAATTGTTGGATCGCTTGATGAGCTGTCTCTTTTTTCGTATCTGCTACAGCAATAATCCCGCGGAATTTCCCGTTGACTGCGATCAGCATTGCTGTTTTTCCTTCTGTTTCGTAATCAACTAATTTTTTCTCAGTCATTGTTACATCAATCTTATTTTCTTTCATTAGGTTTCTTGTACCGACTAATACCTGCTTTCCTTTTATGACCGCTTTAATGCCCCGACCGGGTATTGCAGTAAATGCATCCACATCAACGATCGCTATTCCTTTTTCCTTTGCAAATGTGACGATAGCTTCCGCTAATGCATGCTCAGACCTATTTTCCGCACTCGCTAATAATTGTAAGGTTTGATCATCTCCAGTATAATCGGTCACTTCAGGTTTCCCATTCGTAATCGTCCCAGTTTTATCAAAGATGATTGCATCCAATTGGTGTGTACGTTCTAAATGTTCTCCACCTTTAAATAAAATCCCATTTTCTGCGGCTTTTCCCGTCCCAACCATAATGGAAGTTGGGGTAGCTAAGCCTAATGCACATGGACATGCGATCACAAGCACGGCTATTGCTGCAATGAGAGAAGTTTCTATATTTCCAGGTGTTACAAACACAAGCCAAATAATATAGGTCACAAAAGCAATACCGACAACAATGGGAACAAAATAACCGGAAATCACATCTGCTAATCGCTGAATCGGCGCTTTGGAACCTTGGGCATCTTCAACAGCTTTTACAATCGATGCGAGAGCTGTGTCCTTTCCAACCCTTGTCGCTTTCATTTCAATCGTTCCATTTTTGTTTAAGGTTGAACCAATGACATTTGCTTCTATATCTTTTTCAATCGGAATCGATTCACCCGTAATCATGGATTCGTCAACAGCTGTTCTTCCTTTCACTACAATACCATCTACAGGGATCTTTTCTCCCGGTTTTACCATTATAAGGTCTCCCACGATCACGTCCTCAATAGGAATCATTACTTCTTCTCCATCACGAATTACCCGCGCTTGTTTTACTTGAAGATTAAGCAATTTGGATATAGCAACCGTTGTTCTGCTCTTTGCGCTCGTTTCTAAATACTTTCCAAATAAAATGAGCGTAATTAAAATGGCACTCGTCTCAAAATATAAGTGAGGTACATAAACTGGATTCCCTATCGTTTTATATGCTTCATATAAACTATAAAAGTATGCAGCGCTGGTCCCGAGCGTAACGAGCACATCCATGTTTGCTCCGCCACTTCGCAAACTTTTATATGCACCTTTGTAGAACTGCCATCCAATGATAAATTGGATTGGTGTTGCTAGCGCAAATTGGAACCACGGATTCATAAAGAGAGATGGAAGATGAATACCAAGTAAATGATCCAGCATTGTAACCAAAAGAGGCAGTGATAATAGAGCTGAGATAAGAAGCTTTCGCTGCATTTGTTTTATCTCTTTCTCTTTGTGTGTCAGCTTCTCTTCTTTGCTCGCTTTTGGTTGAGCATCATAGCCAAGCTTTTGGATTTTACCGATCAGATCGGATTCCTGCACCATCTCCGGATTGTATTCGATTTGAGCTGATTCATTCGTCAGATTCACAGTTGCTTGTTTAATTCCTTCCTGCTTATTTAGCACTTTTTCAATTCGGGACGAACAGGCGGCACACGTCATTCCAATCACATCAAATTCAGCTTTCTCCGTTTGGACCCCGTACCCTATTTTTTCGATTCGTTGACTGATATCCTGTACAGATGTCGTCTCAGGATCATAATCTACATTCGCTTTTTCTGTCGTTAGATTAACCTGGGCTTCCACACCCTCCATTTTATTTAAAACCTTTTCCACTCTTGCGGAACAGGCTGCACAGGTCATACCAGTTACCCCTAGCGTAATATGCTTCTTTTTACGCATTTGCCTCGCCTTACTCACTTGCCTCCCCCCCCTTATTTCGAAAACTGCTTAATGACTTCGATTAATTCTTCAATCGCTTCATTTCCTTCTCCGGTCTTTATTGCTTCACTTACACAGTGTTTTGTATGACGCTCCATCAGGGAAAATCCGACTTTTTTTAATGCCGCATTAATCGCACTAATTTGTACTAATATATCTACACAATATCGGTCTTCCTCGACCATTTTTTGAATTCCGCGCACTTGTCCTTCAATCCGCTTCAGACGATTGATAACTTTTTGTTTTTCATCTTCGGTTCTGGGAGTTACCGGGTGATCATGTAAGTATTCCCCCAAATGAATCACTCCTTTCCTCTTCTAATTATACTATACCCCCCACATGTATATTGTGCAAGTGATTCATTTGTCTATATCGTTACTTATTTCATGATTCATCGTATAAAGTCCTGCTCACACCTATTATTTCTAGGATAAAACAAGTTAAAACAAAAACCACACGATATGCTTTATGGAGCACATCGTGTGATTTTTAGGTTTATTTCTTTTTCTTTTTGACTTCTTCCATTAAATATTCTATAAATTCTTCATCTCTTACTAGCCACGCTGCATCATTTCGCTTTAAAAACTTTTCGCCCTCATCAAAACTTATAAAGGTCTTATCTATTTTCTCTTTATTATGTTCAATCCCCCAGTCACACTCATTTAGTGGAAAAAGGAGAAATATATCCCCTGTACGATTTTTATAAAGAGATCCAAATGTGGACTGTTTCAAATTATACCGATTTCGTTTAGCATCTTCATGCAATGGTCTAAGTGGAAACGTTTCTTTCACAAAACGCTTATATGCTTCATCCGTCATGGAGCAGCCGGCAGCTTTCGCATGACCGCCTCCACCAAAATAGCTGGCTACCTCTGATACATCAACATGGTCATGAATGGTTCTGAATCCTACCCGTTTTCCTCCGATATTTAAAATAGCAATATAATCCAAGTGCGGACATTCTTTGCCAAGTTCATTTCCAAGTTCCGAGTGATAGGATTCTGCATATACTACGCCTGCATAATGATCACCGATTAGCTTTTGAACTAATTGGCGTCTTTTCCGGCGAATATAGCGTTCTATTTTGCGATCTTCCATATCCAAAAGCTTCTCTTCAAATGCATCAAAGGAGAACGGTTCATCTTCCCTTAACCGGTTGATCATTTTTTCTTCAAATTCATCAATGGAAATGAGGAAAAAGAGTGTGTTGAGTCTTCGTGCTTGCTGATTATCATTTTTCTCCCACTCCCACGTATCATACTGCCTAACGAGCTCTACAAAATCATCCTTCGCATCGGATGGATCAAGATGCTTATGTTTTACAAGATAATCATAAAATAAAGAAGTTGCTGAAGTTAAATTTCCGCTTTCATCCTCGACGACAACAGATCCCCATTCATAATCATTAAATGAAAGCGAGGTTTTATGATGATCAATCAGCTGTACATTTCCACCAGTTTGAGAAAAAGCTTCCATCCTTTTTGTATTCTCTTCATTCACAGACAGATCGGTAATAAATAGGAATGTTTCCTTATCTTCATGTTCGAAAAACCACTCCACTTCCCGGTCTAGACCGGAAACAGAGTTGTAACGCACCTTCACCTGATTGCCAAAGGCAAGCTTTGCTAAAATACCACATCCTACCCCATCCAGATCGTTATGGGATAATAATTTGTACATCGGAATCACCTCAAAAGATAGTATGGTTTTTAATGTAGAAAATTATTGTGAAAAGACGTTAATATTTTGAGGATATCTATCTACATCTACACGATCACTTTCGTATATTCCTATATTAACAGACATCTTCTCTGTTTGAAAAACACCCAATCGTTGCCATCTATCTATATAACATTTACAATATTTCTAGAAAGGAGCTAGCCATAACTATGAACTACAATTTACCAGAAAATATCGTTGAAATTTTAAATAAAAACCAAAGAACACAGGATAGTACACACAATAACCTCATCCGAGAGGACGGATATGTCCCGCCAACCAACGAGCTATTTATTGATGCTATTACCGCTCTAAGCATGGGGAAAAATATATTATTAAAGGGACCAACAGGTGCAGGAAAGACAAAGTTGGCAGAAACACTATCCCATTTATTCCATCAGCCAATGTTCAGTATTAACTGTTCTGTGGATTTAGATGCTGAAAGCCTAATGGGTTTTAAAACCTTAGCTTATGAAGATGAAAAACAAGTGATAAAATTTGTTCCCGGTCCTGTAACGAGTGCGATGAAAGACGGAAGTTTTCTATATATCGATGAAATAAATATGGCCAAGCCAGAAACACTGCCACTTATTAATGGAACGCTCGACTACCGGAGAACAGTTACGAATCCATTTACAAATGAAGTCATTACTGCGAAAAAAGGATTTAATGTGATAGCGGCAATCAATGAAGGATATATTGGTACTGTACCTCTAAACGAAGCACTAAAGAATCGCTTTATCGTGATTGACGTTCCTTATCTTCAAGGTGACCAACTAAAAGAATTGATCAAGAGCAATACAAGATTAACAGATAAAACGATGATTGATCTGTTTACCACATTATCAGCAGACTTAATTCATGCAGTAGATCAAGGAAAACTAGCTGAAGACGCAGCTTCGATTCGTGCTTTGCTTGATGCTTGTGATTTAAGTGTTGTCATTCCCCCAAAACGCGCTATTTTGCGTTCTATTATTGATAAGCTGGAAGAGGACCGAGAAAAAGAATTTGTGGAAAACTTAGCTGAAACGTTGTTCTAGAAAGGAGAATTAGGGATGAAGTATAACCGGTGGGTGGATACCAAAATCGACACGAATCTTTACAGGCAATTACAAGATTTAACCACTGTCTTATCCGGTCAGCCTGATTTACTATTCGAATATTCCTACGGCTCCTATATGGACATCGTGAATGGTAAAGTGACCGGAAGCCGGCTGTGGGATGTTGAGAAGCACCAGATCAGGGAATCCGGCTATAAGACAGACGTATTTCTACGCACCATCGGAACAATGTATTATTCATCCGTACCAGACTTAAAAATGTATGCGGATAAACGGAATCATTCCATGCTTCCGAAGTTTTCTTCCCAATTGTTTACGTTGCTCGAAGATTTGCGTCTTGAAGATCTGATAAAAAAAGTTCGCCCTGGCACGGAAAAGGATTTCTCCATCCGCAATCATTTTATGCGACATTATTTTGAAACACAATTAGCAACAAACGTCACACGAAGCTATACACTAAGTGAATTATTTTGTCTGATCTCACTTACACTGTACGCCAATCAGCCAGATCCGTATTTTCCAAAAGCAAATGAAGGGCGATTAAACCTGCTAGAAAAACTAAAGCCATCTATTTATTCCGCCTTTGAGGCAAAAAATACCAAAGATATAATACATATCGTCGAGCACATCGTCCTTCAGACCGAACTGTATGAAGAAGAAGATATGATTAATGACTATTTTGTTTTCCCAATCGCATATTTGGGAACATTAGAAGAAAATACACTTTTTGATGAATTAACCCGAACAGATAAACTGGCAAACGAGGATAAAGAGGAGATCGATGAGGATAATAATGAATATATGGACCAGCGTTTTTCAACCTGGCACAGAGAAAATCAAAATAGCGATAGAAAACAAAATTTTCTTCAGTTTGAAATGGAAGTTGGAACGAAAACAAATCTCATGGGTGGTGGAACAAGAGAAACCGATGATGCTGATCAAGCAATGGGTACCGTTCAAGGTGCATCAGGGAAAAGTGACAAAAATGACTACTCGGAACTCGAATCGCTTGAGCGCGAGACAAACAAGGATGCTTCAAAGGGAGACAGCCCTTACGGAGAAGAAAATAAAGACGCCATTGCTATACGAAAAGAAGCACATCCCCCTTCAAAAGCAGATAAAGAAGTTTACCATGCATATGCTTCGGATATTGAGGCAGCAAAACGCAAACTTGCAACAACCATTAAGAAAACACTAGAACATAAAATGAATGCACCAAGGAAGGATTTAGTAATTGGCCGTCTTTCCAAAAAGTTAATGCCACTTGTGATTGACGAAAACCCGAGAGTATTTTATAAAAAAAGTGAGGAATCAAATGAGATCGATGCTGTTTTCACCTTACTTGTAGACTGTTCCGCTTCCATGCATAATAAAATGGAAGAAACAAAGCGTGGTATTGTCCTTTTTCACGAAGTTTTAAAACAATTGAAAATTCCTCACTCCATCGTAGGCTTTTGGGAAGATGCCAATGAAGTAAAGAAAAATTATCAGCCAAACTATTTTCATTTGATTCATACGCATGCAGACTTTCCTTCTCAAACAAGCGGAGCGAAAATCATGCAGCTGGAGCCAGAGGAAGATAACCGCGATGGTTTCAGCATTCGTATCATGACGGAAGATCTCGCAAAAAGAAGAGAGAAACATAAATTTTTACTCGTATTTTCAGACGGAGAACCAGCTGCTGCAAATTATGACCAAAATGGGATTGTGGATACAAATATTGCCGTTACAGAAGCTCGAAATAAAGGAATTGACGTCGTCGGCATGTTTCTGGCTGACGGTGAAATTGATGAACAAGATGATACAACCATGAAAAATATTTACGGAAAAGAGCGCGTTATGATACCAAATGTCTCAGAGCTTCCGGAACATTTTGCACCAATTTTGAAGAAATTGCTGTTTAAATCTATATAAATTTTCAAGAGGGGGGGACTGTCCCCATGTGGAGGTTTTCGCGTGAATCGATTAACGACAAAGAAGAATGTTCTGTATATCATCGGTATGCTTCTAGTATTTATCATGTTGGCGGGGTGCGGTTCACAGCCAGAGGATGAGGAGACAAAACAGGAAACACCAGAAAAAACTGAAAATCAATCAGAATCAACGGATTCAACTAGTGATCAAACAAAATTTGAACAAGAAAGTCCATTCGTTACGATTACAATGGAAGACGGGGATGAAATAAAGATTGAATTATATCCCGACATAGCTCCAAATACCGTTAATAATTTTATTTCTTTGGCTGAAAACAGTTTTTATGACGGTCTCATTTTTCACCGTGTTATCCCTGATTTCATGATACAAGGCGGCGATCCAGAAGGAAATGGTAAAGGCGGCCCAGGATATACGATTAAAGGAGAATTTGATTCAAATGGTGTTTCAAATGATTTAAAACATAAGCGCGGCGTGATTTCTATGGCTCGTTCATCAGACCCGGACTCAGCGGGATCTCAGTTTTTTATCGTTGTAAGCGACTCTCCTAGTCTTAATGGTGACTATGCCGCATTCGGGCAAGTAATAGAGGGAATGGATACAGTTGATGAGATCGCATCCGTAAAACGCGATGCTAACGATAAACCGAAAAAAGATCAAAAGATGAAAAAAATAGAAGTAGACACAAAAGGAAAAAAATTTCCCGATCCAGAAACAATTGAATAAACGTTAGAAGATGGTGCGCATTATAATGTGCACCATCTTTTTTATATCAATCGATCTTTTAGAAAGAAATATTCATATTTTGGTTAAAATCGGAAAGAATAAAACTATCCAAAGCAAGACTGCTTGTTTGTTTTTATACTTATTTACAAATCTAAGTTCTCAAGGAGGGATGTAAATGTCCGATAAATATGACAAGGACAATGAAAAGGATGTAAATACAAACGATAAAGATGGTGTTAGCCGTCGCCGATTTATTAAAAACACAGGATTAGTTGCTGGTGGGGTTGTTGGGGGATCATTGCTTGGTGGGGTTGTAACAAACCAATGGAATACCACCCCAGATAAAGATACACAAACAAAAGGGAACAAAACAACCCCAGAATTACAAGATGCACGCATGTTTTTCAGTCGTAAAGAGGATTTTGAAGTACTTAAAGCAGCCACGGAACGCATTTTCCCTGAGGACGATAACGGTCCTGGTGCTGTAGAACTAGGAGCACCTTATTTTATTGATAAACAATTAGCCGGACAATGGGGTTCGAATGCGAAGGCTTATATGAGAGATCCTTTTAAACAGGGCAAACAGGTCCAGGACTATGAACATCAAGATAGAGATCAAGATAAGCAAGGACCACATTCAGATACACAGAACCCGACACCAACACCGAGATATCAAACAAGATTGAACAGAGGGGAGATGTTTATTCAAGGACTCCGGAAATTAGATAAAGAGAGTCAAGATCGCTTCAAGAAGAAATTCATAGATGCCGAAGGAGATCAGCAAGATGAAATACTTGAAGCTTTTGAAAAAGGGGAAGTTCAAATGAAAGGTGTTGAAGCTACAACCTTTTTCAATTTACTCCTGCAAACTACATTAGAAGGTGTATATGCAGATCCAGTATATGGAGGCAACAAAAATATGCAAGGTTGGGTCATGAAAGAATACCCTGGACCACGTGCAGCTTATATTAATGACATAGAAAGTGATGATTTTATTAAGATGGAACCAAAGAGTCTAAGGGACTACCAAGGTTAACTGGAGGGATAGATGATGGCAAAAAAGTTGGATAAAGTTGATGTCGTTGTTGTTGGTTCTGGCTGGTCTGGCGGCATTGTATCCGCCGAGCTTTCTAAAGCAGGTTATAAAGTGGTTACACTAGAGCGGGGAGAAAATAGAAAAACAGCAGATTACACTGGAGTGAAAGACGAACTTCGCTATACCAACCGCTTTGAAATGATGCAAAATTTATCACATGAAACAATTACCTCCCGTAATGAAATAAACGAAACAGCACTGCCCGTTAGAACCCAGGGTGAAATGATGGCAGGAACGGATCTAGGCGGTGGCGGTGTTCACTGGGCAGGAGCATCCTATCGATTTGATCCCTACGATTTTGAAATCTATAGTAAGACAGTCGAGCGATATGGGAAGAAAAAAATACCTGAGGACATGACGATACAAGACTGGGGAATCACCTACGACGAGTTGGAGAAGTATTATGATAAGTTTGATAAAATGGCTGGAATCTCTGGTGAAGAAGACCCACTTGGTCCAAAACGTTCAAGTGACTACCCAAATCCACCGATGAAAGAAACGCCAAATTTACGTTTATTTAAAGATGCAGCCAAAAATTTGGGTTATCATCCTTTCCAAATTCCATCCGGTAATATCACGGAAAATTATGAAAACCCGGATGGACAGGTAATCAATCAATGTCAGTATTGTGCTTTTTGCACCCAATATGGGTGTGATTTTGGAGCTAAAGCAGATCCCATTGTTACAGTCATTCCAGCAGCAAAAGAAACAGGTAATTTTGAGTTAAGAACCCAATCCTACGTACGACGGGTGCTCCATGATGGTGGCAAAGCAAATGGGGTCCTATATGTTGATACGGTGACAGGTCAAGAGTATGAACAGCCTGCTGACGTTGTTGTTCTGGCTGCATTTACATTTACGAACAATCGTTTATTAATGTTATCTGAGATCGGTGAGCCATATAATCCAAAAACAAGAAAAGGCGTTATTGGTAGAAACTTTAATGGCCAATATAATAATTCTCATCTTGGTGCGAGAGGATTTTTTAAAGATAAGAAATTCAACCTTTATATGGGCGCAGGGGCACTTGGAGCCACGTTCAGTGATTTTCAAGCTGATAAATTTGATCATACTGATTTGGATTTTATTCACGGCGGACAAATTGAAATCAGACAATATGGTGATGGTGCAATCGCAAGTAACAAAGTTCCAAAAGGCACTCCAAAATGGGGACCGGAATTCAAGGAAAATTCTATTTTCTATGCAAATCGAAACTTAAATTTATGGTATACCAATGCAGTCATGTCTTATTGGCATAATTATTTGGATTTAGATCCAACATATAAAGATGATTTTAATGATCCGCTTATTCGAATTACAAATAAATTCACTGATCAAGATTTTAATATCTCGAAATTTGGTATTAAAAAATGTAAAGAAGTCTTGAAAGAAATGGGCGCCGATATCATTGATGAAGATGAAATACCTAAGAAATTTAATCATGTCTATTTCGGAGGACATTACACCGGGGGCGTGATTATGGGAGACAACCCTGAAACATCTGCAGTGAATAACTACTTGCAAATGTGGGATGTAGACAATCTCTTTGTAGTGGGTGGCTCTGCCTTTCCTCAATTCGGAGGGATTCACCCAACCCCAACAATAGGAGCACTAGCTTATCGTGCTTCTGAAGGAATCGAAAAATACCTCAAAAACGGCGGCCAACTCGCAACAGCAAAAGACAACAGCAGCACCGCATAAAAAAAAGCAAGCAAAGCGCTTGCTTTTTTTTTATGGTGCCTGGCACCACTCGAATATTGTCGATTCATATTCATAGGATATCTAGCCAGATTTTGATTGCTGTTGCTAAAATGAGCAGTGCTAATATCCATTGCAATACTTTTGTGTTCACCTTTTTTCCGACATTAGCTCCTAGTGGAGAGGCAATGAGACTTGCGACGATCATGATAACTGCCGGCAAAAATAGCACTTGTCCCGTGACCAATTTTCCTGTGGTTGACCCGATCGAAGAAATAAAAGTGATCGCTAGAGAGGAAGCGATTGTCATTCTGGTAGGAATTTTTAGCACTAACAGCATGATCGGTACTAATATAAATGCTCCTGCAGCACCAACAATTCCTGCACCAATTCCAACAAGAAGCGCTAAACCTGCCGCAAGCCATTTATTAAAAGTCACTTGATCATGCGGCAGATCATCATTTCCCTTCTTCGGTACAAACATCATGATAGCAGCGATCGTTGCAAGTATCCCGTAAACAAGGTTAATGCTGCTCTCATTCATCAACTGAGAACCATAACCACCTATAAAACTTCCTATTAGGATACTTATCCCCATATAAATAATCAGTTGTTTATTTAAATATCCACCTTTTCGGTATGCCCAAACTCCACCAACAGTAGCAAATAAAACTTGAACCGCACTAATTCCAGCTACTTCATGAGCAGTAAATGCACCTAATCCAAGTAAAGGCGGAATATATAATAACATTGGATATTTGACAATCGATCCACCAATCCCTACCATTCCGGAAATAAAGGATCCGATGAATCCAATTAAAAAGATCGTTATCATAAAAAGAATACTATAATCCAATTACATTCCCCCTCTAAAGAGGGGACCCATCACAATGGGCCTCCTACTATGCTTTTTTAATCCAAAACTTGAATACTTGATCTTCCTTCGTTTGTTCTAGTAACTCATGACCACCGGACTTTGCCCATGCAGTCAGATCGCTTTTTGATCCTTCATCTGTTGTGTGAATTTCTAAAATCTCACCTGTACCAATCGTCTCCATTGTTTTTTTGGCTCTGACTATTGGCATTGGACATGCCAATCCTGTTGCATCTAAAACTTTAGCTATTTCCATTTGTATTCCTCCATTAATCGAATTATTTTCTTTATACAAGATAGATTATCTTCCTAATTATCCAATTGCACAACGGTTAGGACCCACTTCCATATCACGTTGTTGCTCATTTTCCGGATTCATTTTACCCATATTTGTTTTACGAATTTCTTCATATGCATTTGGCTGCGGTGGTAAATTTTCAGTTACCATTTTTCTGAACTTATCTTCATCTTCCACCTGCAAGCCAGTATTTTTTTGATAAAGGTCACCTAAGCGGGCAGACACACTTCCATCTTCTGCTAATTCCTCTACAAATGAAAAGTGTGCTGGTAACACGATTAAATCATCTGACAAGTTTGTATAGCGGCTGTATAATGTGCTACGAAGATCTTCTACCCAGTCTTCTGCTTTTCCGGCAAGGTCAGGACGTCCGATTGATTGAACAAACAATGTGTCGCCTGTTAATAAATATGTCTCATCAACAACAAGTGAAGTACTTCCGATTGTATGGCCTGGTGAATAAATTGGCTGCACAGTAACAGACGTATTTCCAACATGAATTGTCTTTCCTTCTTCAAGGGATGTGTAGTTAAAGGTTACTTCTTCAGCATCTTTTGAAGGAAGGTAATAGGTTCCACCCGCGTTTTTAGCTAGTTTACGCCCGCCAGATATATGATCTGCATGCAAATGCGTATCAAGTACATGTTTGATTTTTACACCGCGCTCCTTAGCGAAGTTTTCATAACTCTCAGTCATACGGGCTGCGTCGACGATGGCAGCTTCTCCATTTGATTCAATAAAATACGATAGGCATCCTTTTCCTAGACGCACAAATTGATAAATAGCACCCCCATCTTTTAGATCTCCAAGCTTAACTGGCTCTAAATGTTCGCTCCATCCTTTCATACCACCTTCTAAACTATATGCATTTGTATATCCTGCTTCCTCAAGCATGTCTGTCACCATTTCAGAAGATTTCCCTTTAGCACAAATAACATTCACATTTCTATCTTTTGGCAGTTTATCAGTGATTGAATCCACCCCATCCATTAGATTGAAATAAGGTTCGTTTAAGCTCTCCACTTTTTTTCCTTCAATTTTCCAATCGCTAAAAGCATCATTATTTCGCACATCTAAAATAAAAGTATCTTCCTGATTCATTATTTTTTTCGCCAATTCATTCGTTGTTATTGTTTTTGTCATCTGTTTTTCCTCCCTCATGAATCATTTCTGTAGGTCCATCCCACTTCGTCATACCCGGTATAACGTTTTTTACATTTTTATACCCTTTTTTCGCTAACCTTTGGGCAGCTTGATCACTTCGATTACCTGTACGGCATATCACATGCAATTCTTTTGTTTTATCGATTTCATCAAATCGATCTTCTATTTCCCCAAGGGGGATATTAATAGCCCCGGGTATATGCCCAAACGCAAATTCCTCTTGCTCTCTGACGTCTAAAATTGTAATTGGTTCTTTTATTGCTAGTTTACTTTTCAATTGTTCTAGGTTCACAATCTCACTGTATGTTACTTCATCCTTTATATTATCCATCTCTGCTTTTCTTATATAATGTATGAACACCTCCCCATCTTCCTTAGTGCCAAGATAATCATGGCCTGTGCTATCAGCCCACGCTTTTATATCAGCCTTTGAGCCTTCATCTGTCGCTTGAACCTCAATCACTTGATTAGCTTCCATATCTTCGATTGCCTTCTTTGTACGTACAATCGGTACTGGGCACGAAACACCTTTTGCGTCTAAAATTTTATCGGATGAAATTTCCACAGGCTCACCTCCTCTAAAAATTATTTACGGTATGGGGTATTAAATATGTCAAAAAAATTTATATAAATAAATCTACATTCCCATCTTCTGCATCGCCAATATATGCACCAACCCCGGCATACTCAATACCATCAAGCAATTCCTCTTTTTGAAGCCCCAATAAATCCATTGTCATTGTGCAAGCAATAAGCTTTATATCTTGCTCACGTGCCATTTCTACTAATTGAGGAAGAGGCATAGCATTATGTTTTTTCATAATCTTTTTAATCATCTTTGGTCCCATACCTAAAAAGTTCATTTTAGAAAGTCCCATTTTATCTGTACCTCTAGGCATCATTTTCCCAAACATCTTCTCCATCAAACCTTTTTTCACAGGTACTTGATTTTCTTTCCGCAATGCATTTAATCCCCAAAAGGTATGGAATATTGTTACTTCATGGTCATATGCAGCAGCCCCATTCGCGATAATATATGCTGCCATTGCTTTATCATAATCACCACTGAAAAGTACAATGGTTGTTTTCTTTTTGTCAGGCATTTTATTAACTCCTCTCCTTCGGTTATACATATACTTGTAGGGGTATTTAAACAACCTGATTCTTATCTTATATGTTTGAGCATATTTTGTCAACCATCAATTTTCATCAAAAAAGGTAGGTTGTTTAAAAACTGGCTACAGTTCTACAACCCACCTTGATTGAACAGACATATGTATCTGGTAATTTTGTTTCATTTTTTCTTTATTGCACGATGATTCTTCCACCATTAATGGAATGACTTCCCTATGAGGTTTCTTCCTTGTTCAGTCTTTCATCGGATTTATGGATAACTTTTCGATATACGTATTTCGATTTATCTTTTCCCTTCGGTGACTGAATTCGCTACTTGAACCTGCTCCTCTGAAGTTTTCTATTCGATTAGTTATTCATCTCTGCATCCCACTTACCATTTTTCTAACTTCTTTAATATTTTCCATTTTATTATCCCAAGTTTTCTGACTTAAATCGACGGCATATTCTTCCGGATGAATGGTCCGTTTATATTCATCCCAGAACAAATCCAATTGGTCTTTCGTATACGCTTGCATTTCAAATAGATCAGGATTTTCATATACTAATTTACCATCCATAAATATATCATGATGCAAATTGATGGCGTTGAAGTTTGTGACGAACTTACTAATATACGTATGAATCGGATGGAACATTTTTAATTTTTCTTCCTCATTTGGATATTCATTTTCTAACGTAATATAATCTCCCTCAGCCCTGTTATTTATCGTGTTCACAATACGATACAATTTCTTCATACTTGGAGTGGTGACTTTCTCTGGATTACCTGATATTTTAATCGTATCCACCATTTCCCCATGCTCATTTTCTATAGAGACGAGTTTATAAACAGCTCCAAGCGCGGGCTGATCAAATGCGGTGATCAATTTGGTCCCCACTCCCCAAGCATCAATTTTTGCCCCTTGTGCCTGCAAACTTAAAATGGTCTCTTCATCCAAATCGTTCGAAGCAACTATCTTTGTCTCATGAAATCCTGCATCATCAAGCATTTTACGGGCTTCTTTTGACAAATAAGCCATATCACCGCTATCTAGACGAACACCTGTGAAGTTGATTTGATTTCCTAATTCCTTAGCTACTTTAATCGCATTTGGTACGCCCGATTTCAAAGTGTCGTACGTATCTACCAGAAACACACAATTTTTATGTCTTTGGGCATATTTTTTAAATGCTGTATATTCATCCCTATAAGCTTGAATCATCGAATGAGCATGCGTTCCTGAGACAGGTATACCGAATAATTTACCTGCCCTTACATTACTCGTTGAATCAAAACCTCCTATAAATGCTGCCCTGGTTCCCCAAATAGCAGCATCCATTTCATGTGCTCGTCTTGTTCCAAACTCCATCAATTGCTGTTCTCCAACGGTTTGCCTAATTCTGCAAGCCTTTGTTGCAATCAACGTCTGATAATTAACGATATTAAGCAATGCCGTTTCTATTAATTGTGCTTCAGCAAGAGGTGCTTCCACACGGAGAATTGGCTCATTTCCAAAAACAATTTCCCCTTCACGTACGGATTTAATATTACCAGTAAAACGTACCGTCTTCAGATAGTCAATAAAATCATCAGCATAACCAAGTTCTTCCTTTAAATAAATTAAATCCGATTTGCTGAAGCGGAAGTGATGAATAAAATCAATAATTTTCTCAAGCCCTGCAAAAACACCAATTCCATTGTCAAATGGCAGCTTTCTAAAATACAAATCAAATACAGCTCTTCGCTTATGAACATTGTCTTCCCAATATGTTTCCGCCATGTTAATTTGGTATAAGTCCGTATGTAATGCTAAACTATCGTCTGTGTAGGACATGAATGAAACCCCCAAAAATTGTTATCGTATCCATTTTACCCTCTTAAAGAAAAACCCTTAGAAAGCAGAAAAATCTAAGGGAATAAATCTCTTCTATTTCGTTTTATGAATATATTGCCGCATATGGTCTTTCATACCAGCCAAACAAATTTTAGCGGGATCTTGATCGGTATCAAGCTCAATGGACGTGCCATCTTTAGGCAACGTTTCAGCGAAAATTTGTTCATATTCAGAAACGGATACTTCCGTTCTTGCTGAAAATAATTCCGTATGTTGTCTCGTATTTAAATAATTTCGGTAATTCGGCTGCAATATACCGGTAAAGAATTCTCCTACAGCACCTGACCCGTAGCTGAATAAACCAATTCTTGAGCCGGCAGCTAAATCTTCTTTTTGTTCTAAGAGAGAAAGTAGCGCCAGATATAACGAACCAGTGTAAATATTTCCGATATTTCTGCTATACTGCGTACTGATTTTATAGTTTGAAAGTAATCGCTCTTGCGTTTCTTCTGCCGTTTCATCCAATACCGTTTTTAATGCCTTATAACCCATTTTTGTATATGGTAAATGATAACAAATTGCCTCAAAATCCTGAAGCGCTAGACCACTTTTTTCTTTATATTTCCCCCATATTTTTGAAAAAAATGAAATGTATTGTTCATTCGAGAGCTTTCCGTCTACAAGTGCCATTTCCGAATAAACTGGCCGCCAAAAGTCCATAACATCAGCGGTTAAATAAGCACTATGTTCTTCAAGTTTCATAATCTTTGGTTCTGCGCTAATGACCATGGCGATAGCTCCAGCACCTTGTGTCGCTTCACCTGAAGTTTTTAATCCGTATCTGGCAATATCAGCTCCGAGCACCAATACTTTGCTGCTCGGATTTAATGCAATATGTCCTTTTGCCATTTGGATGGCTGCCGTTGCACCGTAACATGCCTGTTTCACTTCTACTGTTCGTGCCCAAGGGTTCATTCCAAGCAAATGATGGATGTAGACACCGGCAGACTTTGAGTGATCAACCCCTGTCTCTGTGCCAAAAATGACAAAATCGATCTTTTCCTTATCTGCCTCAGTCAAAATATCAAGCGCTGCATTGGCTGCTAATGTCACCGTATCTTGAGTAATTGGTGCAACTGCCATTTTCTCTTGTCCAATCCCAATTGTAAATTTTTCTGGCTCTACCTCTCTTGAGACAGCTAATTTGTTCATATCTACATATAAATGAGGTGCATAGAAGCCAATTTTATCTATTCCAATATCCAATGTCCTGCTCCTTTGCTTTCAGTTATTCTAACAAGTGATAATTTTCACAAGTAAACTTTTATATGATTAAACATTCTAATGATAATATAATTTAATAGGAAAAACAATCATTTGTGAAAAATTAGCGAACAGTGCCTGGCACTGTTCGCTTTTTAATCGTGTTCAAGCTCAAATTCCCGTTTTAAATATGTTTCAAAACGTTCATCAACATATTCTTTTATAAATTGATCACGTTTGTCTATGTCTTCTGCTTTCCGGAATAAACCAACGCGTTTCTTTCGTTGCTCCATTGGCTGCCTCTGCCAAAGAGCCATCGCTTCTTTTTCCAGAATTCTATTAACCTTACGTTCAATCATAATTTGGTTGAAACGATCGATCCGTTTCTCTTCTGGTTGGTCAAGCTGCTTTATTTCTTCACTTTTTACATTTTGATTTTCTAGTATATTCCTTATATAATCCAACTGTTCTTGGAGTTGCTTTAATAGTTGCTTATTAAACTCATTTTGCTGCTGTCTAAATTCCTCAAAATTCATAGGAGAATCGAGGTTTCTAGGCCGACTCATTGTATCTTCTTGATTGTCATCTACTGTAAATGCATATTCATTGGACAAAATACTTTTAATTTCCGTTGTTTCATAATCTTTTCCATAAAGATATGCGATTCGCTGCAGAATTTCAATCGTTTCAGGATGATACTTTTTTCCTCTGCCTCTTTGTTCCCAGCGGAAATGTTCTTCAAAGTTGTTTAAATATCTTCTAGTAGTAGTTTCTGGAATTTCAGTCCGTTTACTTAACTGACTTACCGAAAACCATTCCTCCACGAACACCTCTCCTTTCATTCATTCAACCACCATTCAACCGCCATTCATTGACACCCTTATTTTAACATGAATGAGTCTATGTGTCTTGCAAATTTTGTAATTTTTTGTAGATGATGGCCAAAGCAAAGACCTTTATATTTTCTTTTTGTTTCCAAAAAGGTCCCCGTTCTTTTTTTGTTCATGTTCATTTCGGATCTTTAAATTCAAATGCTTCTGCTTTTTCCAGGTCCACTATTGTTGCCTCTCCTACTAGCAATTTTTGAAGCTCCGAAGTTTACTTTAGCTTCTTGAATTCCAGGCAATTCTTTTACATTTTCCTCGAATATTTTCGCGCAATTCGCATAATCAAGTCCTTGTATACGATAGTTCTTAACTTTACTTTCGGCTAATTGTTCTACTTGACTCGTCATTCTTATTCAACTCCTTATTGTGGGTCACTGCAGTATCTTTTATGTCGATTTAAAACAACCAAAAAAGAATTGGCTCGGGTCCAATTCTTTTTTCACTTGATCAATCATGCTGTTTTCTATTTAAAAATATTTCTGAGGCAATTTCCATGAATTCTAAAACATCTGACTCAATAGGATAGAAACCTACCTTTTGTGATTTTTCAGGTGATTTCCTAACTTCCCACAGCTTCTTAAGAAAAGCATCGTTATCCCCAAAAGTTTCTTTTTGTTTTTCATGTATGCGCCTAATGATACGTTGTACTTCAGGTGCTTGAGCCCCTTTTGACATATGCTGTTTTAATTGCCCTAACAAAGAAACCCATTCAAGTGTATCCGGATCCCCGCTATTAACATTTGGCAGAAGATCTAATAATTCTTTTTCATCTTCATTAAATAATTGATTTCTAAATTCCATTCGCTGATCCATATTACGCTTATATAACTCTATTAGTTTTTGCATATCGATTAAGTTAATATCTCCATCCATTGTCAGACTGTTCATTAAGCCTTTAATGGTTGACTCAATTTCTTCCAGTTTATCCTTTTCTTTTTGAATATAGGTTAATTGATTTTGCAGACAGCTAACCCAATCCCACTGATGATCAAAGAGCATATTTTTAATTTCCTGCAGACTGAATCCTAATGTCTTTAAAAATTGGATCTCCTGGAGTTTGGCAAGTTCCTTTTTACCGTACAGTCTATGTCCGCCCTCTGTTTTACCTGCCGGGTGCAATAGGCCAATTTGGTCATAATAACGTAATGTTCTTACTGTTATGCCAGTCTGTTTTGTCACTTCCTTTATCGAAATCAAATCATCCACCTCCACTACTATGCACTCGGATTTTTCTTATCCTTTTCAGGAAAAATGGTATAGTACCAAGCATTGATTGTATCAGCTGCGAAGACAATTCCCCATATTACGCTAATTGGATAAATTACCTCTTTCTGATACGGACCATTTTCCGGTACGCCATCCATTTCCTTCATCCAAGACCAGTCTGATAAAACTTCTGCTAGTGAACGGGAATGATCTCCGAAATATACCCAAAAAAAGGAATGAACCACAACAAATACAAATGTATGAACATACCAGCCTAGCCTATATTTACGAGCGATAAAACGTGGATCATTTTCACGCCTCATAATGCGACGATCTTTTTCTGTAAGTAATTCCACTCCTTTCCACTTTCCAATTTTTTGCTTCATAAATCGGTCCAGTTTTTTAAAGTCGGAAATACCAAACGTGCAGGCATATAATATGAAGAATGTTATAATAATCTGGAATGTTTCAATCTCTCCTGTTTTTTTATATACCCCAAATGCCAAGACACCCTCCAGCATTGTCCCGGCAATAAATATAAATAAAAACAACATACCCAAAGCTTGTCGCCTAAAAGCATAACGTATCACTAAAAATAAGATGAGTGAAAGCCATGAAAAAATTTCAAGACTAATAAATATCTCCCACTGATACGGAATAATCACATCGGCCATATGCAATGTCTCCCCTGCGTATTTTTTCTTATGGACATCGAATGATATTTTCTAGTCCAAAATGGAAATGTAATATCAGTATACAAGATGACGTTACGTCAGTTTCAATCCTTTATTTGAAAAGAATAGCACTAAATTTTCAACAAATTATTCGAAACTATAACATTCCTGTATAGGAGAATCGTACGTAACAGGTAACTATCCAAGTGCTACATCAAGAATCATCATAACCGTAAAACCGATCATCACGCTTATCGACGCAAGGTCCTTATTCCCTTCTTCTTGTGAACCCGGAATAACTTCTTCAACTACAACAAAAATCATTGCACCTGCTGCAAAGCTCAATGCATAAGGTAACAGAGGTTGAATAAAAGTTACAGCTAATGCTCCTATAACCCCCGCGAAAGGTTCAACCATACCGGAAGCCTGTCCATACATAAAGCTTTTTTCACGCGACATCCCTCCGCGCCGAAGTGGCATTGAAACAGCAAGACCCTCGGGAAAATTCTGAATGCCTATACCAATCGCAAGCGCAATGGCTCCCGAAAGTGATGCAGTTGGTAAATCAACGGCAACCGCCCCGAAGGCAACCCCAACCGCAAGACCTTCGGGAATATTATGTAATGTAATGGCTAAAACGAGTAAGGTACTGCGCTTCTTTTGATCTGCGTGAATTCCTTCTGCCTGATCCATCGAAGAAGTTGGATGGAGATGCGGGAGTACTTTATCAGCAATCCACAGGAAAATACCCCCAAGCATAAAACCAATCGAGACGGGAGCCCATCCAGGGACACTTCTCCCTTCTGCCATATCAAGAGCCGGTGAAAGCAAAGACCAAAAACTCGCAGCGATCATGACGCCACCAGCAAAGCCTAACATACTATCCATAAATCGCTGGTTAAACCCTTTTGTTGTAAACACCAAAGCAGCACCTAAGGCTGTCATCCCCCATGTAAACAATGTTGCAATCAATGCTTGCAAGATTGGGTGGAATTCTAAAAAATGAGAAATCATATTTGTCACTCCTTCTGTTCAGTATACCAATTCATCTTTTTAAACGCTCATCTATTTGACCTCTTCCATTCATCCAATTTTTCAATCCACACCCTAATTAACGCTCGTAGCTTTTTTGTCTCCATCTCGTAGGGTGGATATGTCTCGACATCAGCATCATCTTCAAACAAATCGTAAATTACCGTTGTATCAGCCTTAATAATAAGTCCACATCTATTTCCGCCAGACTCCACGCATTCTGTTACACCTGTTAACACACGCTCAATAGCTTCTAGGACACTATCATCAACAAGACGAGCGTCAGCCATGAGAAACTCACCGACAATTTTCATTTCAGGTTGATCAAATTCGATCGTTAATATTTTCTTTTCTTGTGAGCCATTTTTCAATGTAATTTCCCGAAATTGATACATAAACTATCCTCCTTCATAAACCGGAAATGCAGATATGATTTTCTCTTTCTGATCCAGGTACATGCTGATTTCCATCCCCTCCGATGTTAGCCCTGCATATGTATTCCCGTTTATCCATGTTTTAGCCTCATATGCTTCATTAATCGCATCGACGACTTGCTGAGCATTCCATTCTTTCGGGAAAAAAGTAGATTTTCCACCATTTGATGTTTTCGAAACTCCATTCACCTCAATTTCCGCCTCATAAACACCGGATGCATTTGGTTTCGTTTCCGTACCCTGAACAATATTTCCTTTCTTTGTAGGAAATCCATCATAATGAAAACCAACCGCCTGGTTCCTTTGATTAACTTCCCCTTCAAATATATGTTCAAGCGCTCCGTCTTTGAAGTATTTTGTATCAAATAAGTCGGAAATAGATGTAATCGATGAGTCAGAAGTAGTGTTCTCTAATTCATTACTACCGTCACCGTTTTCTAGAATGCCCTCTACCGTACAGCCGAATAAAAGAAAGGTACTAAAAATCAAAATGATTATACTTTTCCATTTAGCAAACATCATTTTTCACGTCCTCATAAAAATCTTGTATTATCAATATAGTCAATTTGACGATGATGTCAATATCGGATAAAAAATAATCTCTTACATGCCTATTAGCAAGAAGAGATTATCTTTTAATTTTATCCTCTTTTTCTTTTGTTTTTCTTATTTTCTAAATTAAGAAACTCACTATCTTCTGCAAACTCTGCATCATTTCTGCCAATCTTATTGTTTTTATTCTTATTATTTTGCCGTCCTTTATCTTTGTTACGATTTTTATTTTGCTCTGACATGTCTACGTCCTCCTGTCCTATTTCTTCACGTATAGGTTGTCCAAATTCAAATAAAATAATCGCGTTATTCTTTCGTTTCATGTATCCTAACATTAATGGAAATTTACTTTCCATCATGATCAAAAATATCTAAAATGGCAGGGATCCTTATGCAAAAACTAACTTTTCACCCAGCATGGGAGAAGACATTATCTGTAAAAGATAAAGAGCAAATCGAACAATCCTTTCATCATACACGCTTTTCCAGCTGCAGTATTCACTTCACACCTTTATGGGAAGCAATCAATCATAAAGGAGAACTGCTAGTCACGGTAATCATTCATAACTCGACTGATGGACCAGTTCTTTTCCATCACCAACAATTCATTTACGAAAAAAATAGAACAGTCATCGCATCATCCAATTTCTCACTTCCTTCACAAGTGCAAAAGGAAACAAGCATGCCTTGGACATTCATTTTTCCATCTGGCACATTTACAGACGCCTCCGAAATAAAAGGTGGTGAAATAACTATGAAAGAATAGACAAGTTCATTTGTTTTTATCACTAAAAAAGATCAATCCCGCTTTCAATTCATGATCAAGATGTAAAAATCCGTATGAATAATAAGGAAGTATCCGTTTGCCCGGATTCATGAAGATGACTTTTTTAAGTATCAAAAATAATGACATCTATAATTTTAATTTATAACAAAAAAAGAATCGGACATTGGTATCCAATTCTTTTCCCTGTGTGTATCGCTTGTCTTTTTTCAAACGCCTCGCTTATTCCCCCATAAATACGTATGTAACTGTGGCAACACACGAACATCTTTGAATACTTCATCTTCCATTACAAGATCAACCAGCTGTTCATATTTTTTCAGTAAATGAGTGATCAGTTGTTCATCATTTGTTTGCTCAATGTGTTCATTTCCAACCTGAAGGAAAAGTGCTGCATCAGGATAGCGTTGATGGACATCTTTCGCATAGTTAAAATCCGCATGATCAAAGATGACAATTTTCAAGCTATACATCCCTTGCTGTTTTTTATTTAATGCATCAATAATAAAGTCCAGTTTTTCAAAGTCTGTTTTCATTCCTGAACTTGGCGGTTTCGGTGAAATTGTCAAATCATCAATTTGCGTAAACCAATCCTGCCACTTACTTCCTTGGGTTTCTAGAGCTACTTGTATTTGCGTATCGTGCAGGATATCAACTAATTCACCCAGTTGACGCAACAAGGCCGGGTTCCCGCCAGAAATTGTAACATGATTGAATTTGTTTCCGCCCTTAGCTTTTAAAGCATCAAAAATTTCTTCTGGTTCCATCATTTGTATCAAATCTTTTTCTGAACCGTCCCAAGTAAATTTCGAATCACACCAGGAACACCCATAATCACAGCCTGCCGTCCGGACGAACATTGTTTTTCTTCCAATAACCATTCCTTCGCCTTGAATGGTTGGACCGAATATTTCAAGTACGGGTATCTTCATAATTTTTTTGCCTCCTTAGGACGGTAAACACAATAACTTGTAGGTGTCTCCCTAAGGAAAACTTGTAGGCACACAGGTTGATTCAAAAGTGTATTTAAATAATCCTGAACAATTTCATACGTAACACGTGCAATCACTTCGGTAGTCGGAAATGCTGTTGCATGGATATCTGAAAAGGCTGAATCCTTATTCATTACGCCATGATCAAATCGTTTCTGGATCAATTCCTTGATTGTTCTAAAATTAACAAGAAAACCAGTATGATCCAGTTCATCCCCAGCAATGGTAATATTGGCGTAATACGTGTGTCCATGCATATATTGACAGATGCCTGCATCTTCATGGGGAACATAGTGAGCCGCGGAAAAATGAAAATCCTTATTTAATTCATATGCATACGAATGTGCAGTGACTGGATAGATCTGTTGCATCATTTAGCACTCACTCCTGCTCGTTTTTCCTCATATTGCTTCAAACCTTTTTGCCTTAATTTGCATGATGGACATTCTCCACATCCGCTGCCTTTTAGTCCGTTATAACAAGTTAATGTATTTTCTTTGATATACTCAAAAGCATGTAATTGATCACTAAGCTCCCAAACCTCAGCTTTGTCCAGCCACATTAATGGGGTATGAATAACAAACGAATCATCCATGGATAAATTTAATGTGACATTCAATGATTTCATAAACGCATCCCGACAATCCGGATATCCGCTAAAATCCGTCTCGCTGACACCAGTAATTAAATGTTTAGCGTTGATTTGCTTTGCTAGTACCCCAGCAAATGAAAGAAACAACAGGTTTCTCCCTGGGACAAACGTCGATGGCAGTTCACCCTCATCTTCTGTAATGTCTAAATCATTCCTTGTAAGGGCGTTTGGTGCCAGCTGATTAAGTAAAGACATATCCAGTTCATGCTGAGGAACATCAAGTTCCTTGCAAATCTCCCTGGCACAGTCAAGTTCAGCAATATGCCGCTGCCCGTACCGGAACGTCACCGCTTCCACATGATCAAACTTTTCCAGTGCCCAGAACAGGCAAGTTGTACTATCTTGGCCACCACTGAAAACAACCACTGCTTTTTTATTGTCCATTTTCATTCTCCTCTCCTTTTTAACAATGAAAAAAGAAAAGGCCGCCACCATTATTTCCATCAAAAAATAAAAAAACAACACCAAGGAAGTTGTGCTGTTTCTGTCTCCTTAGTTTTTTATAGAGGGATGGAATTGCGAACCTCTCCTGCACAATGCAGTATTCTTTTTTGATTGTACATTAAGTGTACCATAGATAAATGGGAATCAAAGATAATTAAACTAAAAAATGTTTTCCTGCTTATGAAAGATGTACTCCGCTAAAGAATCAGCTGTAAAATGCTCTTTGACTCCCCGTTTTTCAAGAAAATAGTCAATTATCTCATTCTTTTTCAATCCAATTTCACCTAACCCTTCAGCAACCGTAGCTAAATAAGCTGCAGAAGGCTTCGTAAAGATTGCTGCATCTACTGGAAAATTAGCGGTAAATGTAAACATCGGAAAGCCATCTTCATCACCAAGATAAAATATCGTACCATACCATCCATCTGTGATTGTAACGGCACCTTTTTTCTTGATTGTCTTAAAGTCAATTTCCAGTCCAGGCTGCTTATTCTCCTGGGCAACGACTTCAGAGAACTGTTCTCTCGTGATAAGATACTTCCTTCCTATTGTTCGTGCTGTCTCCATAAAGTCATGTCCCATAAAAGCAACCCCTCCTTTTCCCCATTTACTCTGCTCTTTCGCAAAATATAATGGGTAAGGGAGCTCCACCATCGCATTTCTTCTCGGTGGTGTTTTATCCGTGCACCCACGTTCCTTTTTATCGGCACCGCGGGGAGTAGATCCATTAATATAACATAGAAATCGGTCTTCGCAAATATTAGACCCGTAACTAACGTACCATACCTCCATCTTTTTAACTCCTCTCCTCAACAAATTCACTTCCATCGTAACATAAATATCGTATTAATTTTGTTAAGAAATTATAACCGAAATCTGAAATTTTAAATGATTTTAAAATCAAAGGGATCGTACGCGAAAAGGGTCTTCCGGCTACCACCCCGGAAGACCTAACATGGCTTTAATTTAAATTACCTGAAATACCTTACTTATGTTCTTCAACTTCCTTACTTTAATGCATCATTATACAATGCATTCACCTTATCCCAATTTATTGTATTCCACCAATTTGTGACAAATTCAGGTCTGCGATTTTGGTACTTCAAATAATACGCATGTTCCCAAACGTCGATCACAAGCAGTGGCTCTTTATTAAAAGCAAGAGGTGTATCCTGGTTCGGTGTGCTCATTACGGATAATTCCTTCGTATCATTATCCATCACTAACCATCCATACCCACTGCCAAATCGGGATATAGCAGCTTTTGATAGCTCATCTTGAAAATTATCAAAAGTCTTAAAGTTCTTCTCAATTGCACTTTTTATATCCGCAGTCGGATCCCCGCCACCATTTGGTGCCATCACTTCCCAAAATAAACTGTGACTATAATGGCCGCCACCATTATTTCGAACTGCCGTTTGAATATCATTTGGCAATTCATTCAAATTCGTTAATAAATATTCTAGTGATTGATCTTGAAATTCTGTATAACCTTCTAAAGCTTTATTGAGATTTTTAACATATGTTGCATGATGTGCACCATGATGTAATTCTAATGTACGTGCATCAACATACGGCTCAAGCGCTTCTAAGTCATACGGTAAATCTGGAAGTACAAACTCAGACAACATTCTGCCTCCTTTTTCTATTTTATAATTTTGTTGCACATGTACAACATAACGCATTTATTGTATTTAGTCAACATATTTTCAACCAGAATTTTTATTGCATTTATGCATATTTATAAAACATACCAAATCTAGTATCATTTGTATGTTTTTAAACTTTGACGGACCTGGTCTAAAAAAACCCACAAAAAAATCCCTTAAAACAGGGATTCTCAATTTCTATTTTGGTAATTTAAATGAACAACCTAGAGGAGCATAATTGCCAGCTAACCGTGCGAGAGGCTTCCAGTTTTCAATATTTATTCTATAATTTCCGCTATACGAAGATTCATCCACACAAACGCACTGGATTTGGCCGAGAACCATATGATCGGTTCCTACCTTAATAATCCGATCAAGTGCACATTCAAAAGCAATGGGTGACTCTTTCACGTAAGGAATTCCACTCTTTTGAGAGGACACAGGTGTTACACAGGCTTTTTCAAACTCATTTACAGAACTTTCGACATGTTTGGATGACTCATACATCTGATTCGCAAGTGCTTCAGGAACAACGTTAATAATAAACGTTTTCGTTTCACGAATATTCGTTAATGTATCCTTCACTGTCCCCGCTCTTTCCTTAGCCCCTCGCCCAATCGTAATAGATAGGGTAGGTGGCTGCCTGGAAGCAACTGTAAAAAAACTAAATGGTGCTAGATTCAACATACCTTCTTTGCTTTTTGTAGACACCCATGCAATTGGGCGCGGAACAACAGAACCGATCATAAGTTTATACATTTCCTGAACCCCGATAGCTTCTGGATAAAATGTATTTGCGTTTGTATTTGGCATATGTAATCCCCTCTCTACGATTCCGTTTACTAACTGGAAAATACATTGTTATAAACGATTAAACTTGCAAATTTTCTATAATTGTTGCTATCCCCATTCCGCCTGCAATGCATAATGTTACTAAACCATATTTCTTTCCGGTTCTTTCCAATTCATGAATTAATTTTGTAAAAAGAATCGCACCTGTTGCTCCTATTGGATGCCCCATGGCGATTGCTCCACCATTTGGATTTACCTTATCCATATCAAGCTCTAATTCTCTCACACATGCAAGGGACTGGGAAGCAAAGGCTTCATTTAATTCAACTACATCTAAATCATGGATCGATAAATTTGTTTGCTTTAGCGCTTTTAATGTCGCATGAACCGGACCCATCCCCATCAATTCTGGTGAGCATCCGGTTGAGGCTTGTGCGAGAATACGAACTTTTGGTTTATAGCCATATTTTAACGCTTCTTCTTCAGCCATGACAAGTAATGCTGCAGCTCCATCATTACGTCCACTGGCATTTCCTGCTGTGACTGTGCCATCTTTTTTTAAAAACAGGCTTTAGTTTTGCTAGTTTTTCAAGACTTGTGTCTCTCGGATGCTCATCTTTTTTAAAAGTAATCGTATTTTTCCTAGTTTGAACGGTATAAGGTACAATTTCATTTTCGAAGGAACCATTAGCAATAGCTTGCTTAGCATTCTCTTGGCTTCTTAAGGCAAAAGCATCTTGCGCTTCTCTTGAAATTCCGTATTTTTCTGCAACATTCTCTTAACTCTTCTTTCATGCTCATTTTTTCATTTCCCAAAACAACCATACGCCCAAGATTAATGTTGTTTGCCCTTACTTGATATGTTTGGATATTTTTTTTGTCTTCTTCCAGATAATTAAATTTGTCTGTCCAATTATAGTAAGCATCTTTATGTTCCTCACAAACGAAAACGCTTTCAATTTCCTTTTTATAATAATCGATAATAATACTTCTTTTTAAAGTGTTTGCAATAAATCCGATCGTTTCAGTCAATCCCTTGTCCTCAAGAAAAACATTCGTTAATTCCTCTTGTATCTTATCAGACGCTATAATATTTTGATTCATTGTTTCAAGTTCATTATATAAATGATCTAATTCATTCGCTAATGAATCTGCTTTGTAGTATCGATCATAAGCTTGGTGCACTTTTTCACAATGTTCTTTTGTTTTGGCGATAAAAGAACAATGAGCATCCCCTTTAGCTACACATTTTTCTTCATGGGCTAAAACGTCTTTTCCAAAAACCTTTGTTAAATACCCACTTGCGAACCCCTCAAGTATCCAGCAAACAGCTTCATTTGTGGAACCATAATGATGCTGATGCTCTTCAGCTTCAAATGAATTTTTCCAGTAACCACTAAAATACAGAGTAGAATCATCGACTTCTAACCGGTCTGCCTCCACTTTGACTAAACCCTGTGCCGTATGAAGGGAAGGACCGGCAAGCAACAACTCCTCCAACGACTTTCTATTTGTTTTAGATAAAATACTCTCAGCCGCTTTTTCCCCGCAAGCCCAACCATATCTTAACAAAAAACCTTTCGCCCTTTCCTTCCCCAATGTAGAGATTAAATCCCTGCGCAATACTCCCAGAGCTTCAACAGAAAACATAGCGACTCTTTCTTCATTCATGGTTATCATGGCGGTTTGAGGATTTATTCTTACCATATTATCGAAAACTAATTGATGCGTATTCATTTTTTTCTCCTCCATCTTTTGTTTATTGGTCGTTACCAGCCAAAAAGACTTCTGACTTACGGAGTTATTTGCATGAATGAAATATTTCAATCTATTTGCCTATCCTGATGATAGATACATAGATTCAGCTCTATCACACCCTTTTCGCATTTCCTCTAAGGTGTAAATATCAACTATTATCACTTCACGCTTTACAGTAATATAAATATACAAAAAATCCTTGCCATTTACCAATTTTAACAATTTTCTATTAATTATTGTACCACAATTAATGTTCGTTATTTTTATTGTTATTTGCAAAAAGCTACAGTATATAAAAAAAGCGTACCTCTTAACCCCAAGAGGTACGACCAATTCCATTTATCTCAATTACTCACCATCTACAACTTTAACCAACTGTTTTCCAATATTTTCACCGGAAAATAAACCTAGAAAAGCTTCTGGGATGGAATGAAAGCCTTCTTTAATTGTTTCTTCAAATTTCAGATCTCCATTAGCTACAGCTTCACTAAGGAATGCATATGCCTCATGAAAATGATCTGCAAAATCTCCAACGATAAATCCTTGCATTTTAGCGCGGGCTTTGATTAGAAACGGTTGCATACGTAATCCTATATCCGCTTCTCCTTCTTTTAAGTTATAAGATGAGATTGCACCGCACACAGGCACACGAGCAAACGTATTTAATAGCGGCCACACAGCATCTGAAATATTCCCGCCAACATTTTCATAATATACATCAATTCCGTTTGGACATGCTTCTTTTAATTGACCTGCAAGATTTCCCTTTTTATATTCCACCGCAACATCATAACCAAGGGTTTCCGTAATGTATGCCGCCTTTTCTTTAGAACCTACAATCCCAATAACACGTGCCCCTACTTTCTTCGCCAATTGACCTGCAATTTGCCCAACAGCTCCAGCTGCACCAGAAACTACAACGGTTTCGCCTTCTTTTGGCTCACCGATATGCATCATGCCAAAGTATGCAGTAAGCCCCGGCATTCCAAGTACACTAAGTGCAGTACGAGGCTTAAGCCACCCGTTTCTACCTTGCTAATTTGCGTGGTATTTGTCACCTGATATTCTTGAAAGGGAAGGTTTCCTCGAACAATATCACCCTTTTTAAAATGGTCATGATTTGACTTTATCACTTGTGCAACGACACCGCCTGTCAATGGTTCACCAACCTGGAAAGGTTCTACATAGGAAGGACCATCCGACATTCTGCCGCGCATATATGGATCTACCGACACGTAAAGCGTTTTTAATAAAATTTCTTCATCCTTTGGTTCAGGAATTTCAATCTCCCGAAACTGAAATGTCTCTTTCGTAGGCATCCCATTTGGGCGCTTCTGTAAAATAAGTTGTTCTTGCTTCATGTACATATCCTCCAATCCTTCAATTTCTATCATTCATATCAAAAAATAGCTTCCATTAATAGTTATCCTATCTTAAATCTACTACATACAAAAATAGTTTGAATCCTTCTAAGCGATACAAACTATTTTTAACATCAATTCTTATAGCAATACAGGCCAGTTATTTTCATTTGCAATTGCCTTCATATTGTTATTCGGATTCACCACAATCGGATGTTTCGCAAATTCAAATAACGGGATATCACTTTCACTATCTGCATATGCCCAGATCTCCTTTGCTTCATCGTCTGTGATTTCACCATTTCTTTTCGCATTTGCGATCCATTCCCGTACCTTTTTCACCTTTTCTTGTCCATTAATCACCGTTCCAACATCCGTGCATATGTCCTGTTCGTTAAAATATAATTCCGTGCTGATCACATGAACATCAAGACCTGCATCTCTAATAAAGATGTTCAAAAAAGGAGTTAATGCACCAGATAAAACAATAATCGAATCACCCTTATTCTGGTGCTCTTTGATTTTTACTACGAGATCCTGATTTACTTCACGAATACCTATATTCACTAATCTCTGGAAAAATCCATTCAATTCCTGTCTTGTTTTTCCACGAAAAGCCTTCGCAAACGATCTAAAAAATTGTTTACGAAATGCATTCTTACCTTTCGTAACACCTAAACCTGTTGCACGGACCAATCCACCTGAAACAACAGCCCATTGCATAGGCGAAAATTCCTTCCTTGCCACCCTTACCATAACTTTGAATGAGCTTCCCCTAAAAAGCGTTCCATCAAAATCAACTGTAACAACCGCCACTCCTATCACCTCTACTATAATTGTAGACAAAATAGAAGCAAAAGTAAATTTTAGGGACTGTCCCCCGCTAATCTAAAGTGGTAAAGTTTAAGGTGAGGCGTACCTCATATTCTGTTTTGTTCACGCAAATACTATAGTAATACTATTTTCTGATTGGTGATGATAAGGTGAAAAAGAATGCATATACGAAAACGATGATTACGCTTGCTGGGGCGAAGGTTTATTGTGAATACTTCCTAAACGAAAAACCGCCGATTCTATTGCTCCATGGATTCGTTTCATCTACCTATACATTTAATCGTTTGATTCCTTTATTACAAAAGAATTTCTCCGTGATAGCCATTGATCTAATAGGGTTCGGGCGAAGCGAGAAATCAACAACTTTTATTTATTCTTATGCAAATTATGCAAGGCTGGTTGCTGAATGCATTGACTATTTCCAGCTTAAAAACGTTACAATTGCTGGGCATTCCATGGGTGGTCAGATTGCTTTATATACTACTAGAATAATCCCTCAAAAAATAAATAAATTAATCCTTTTAGCCAGTTCATCTTACTTGGGGAAAGTGCGTAAATCACTCATTTACAGCTCTTATTTACCATTATTTCATTTAATTGCTAAACGTAAAATACAAAAGCAAGGCGTGAAACAAACCTTAACAAATGCCCTTTATGATCCATCATTCATTACATCCGAATTACTAGAAGAATACGGAAGACCACTAAAAGAAGGAAACTTTTACAAATCACTTGTCCGATTGCTGCGCCACCGGGAAGGTGACTTAAAGCCTGAGCAACTTCAAACAATCCATACGCCTGCTTTATTAATTTGGGGAGAGAAAGACAATGTTGTACCGCTTCATGTTGGACGCCGCCTGGTTAAAGATTTACCAAACGCTAAATTAATAACGTATGAAAAAGCTGGTCATTTAATAACAGAAGAAAGGCCAAAAGAGATTTATGAGCAAATTCTTTCCTTTGTACTAAAAACTTAGAGGGGCAGTCATCAAAACCCCTCTCCATTTTTTATCTCACGCTTACTAAAAATTTCAATCCCGCTTAAGGCCTGAGACGCTAGTTGATCTGCTTCCTTGTTCTTTTTTCTTGAAACTACTTCAAATGTTGCATCAAGACCTAACTCCGCAAATTTATTTTCAATTCGATCAGCCCAGTTTGATAAAGCCTCCTCATAGCAAGGCCACTCCCCTGCTAACTGATTGATAACAACTTGAGAGTCCCCTGCAAATTCAATCGTGATATGATGGGCACCCAAATGTTCCAATTCCTTTACACCTAGATGCAACGCTGCATATTCGGCTTCATTATTCGTTTCTAGCTCATCAACAGCAGCATTTTTGCGAAGCCGATAAACTTTTCCATTTTGTTCATAATAAATGGCGCATCCTAATCCGGCCTTTCCAGTTTCCAAATTAAAACCGCCATCAAAATAAACCATGATATTGTGCGGTTCTGCTTCAATTTCCTCCAGTTGCTTTCTTAATTCCTTCAAATTCCACGTATTTTCATGACGATCGATGAACGTAATCGTCTTCACGCGCCCTGTTTTTTCAAGATCTTCGGCAATTAATAATGCCTTCTTAGCAGGCATGTCCTCTGAACTGAAGCCCGTATCCGTTCCTTTTGGTGTTCGATACACTAATTCCATTCTTACGTACAAATCAATTCCCCCCTAAATAGATACGTTTTTCACTAAAATAATCTCCCTTTCATACTACCTATTATCCCAAAAAATACGATTCTAAATCTGTTGTTCTACTTTTGTAAATGGTAAATACCTATTTAGTCGTGTGAAATAGATAAATAAAAAATGCATCAACTCAAAAGACCACCTCCCATTTATAAAAATGTGGGTGGTCTAAAACAATTGAATTCAAGCTTGCAAGTTCATTGATTTTTTGTAAGGATTTTTGAAGCTATCGAATCATTCGTTATTTCATTTGTATCGAGATACCATAAACACATTCATGTATGGAATTTACGATGGAATCAAACCCTTTTTCTTGTAAGTAAACTTTCACTTTTTCCGATGAAATTCGTTCGTGAAGCGGTGGTTCCATTTCGAATTCAGCAGCTTCCCAGTCCAGGGTCATCAAAAAAATCTCTTTTATTTGATAAATAAGATAAGTGCTTCATACGAATTATTTCTTACAGTATTTTACCATTTTATTATTAACAGATGTACGTTATCTCATGTTACTTAAAATTTACGCAACCATAACTCTTATTGATATTCAATGACAGGTCGTTTACTTAGTGTTGAGATAATTCCATGCACAATTGAAGTTGGTAAAAAGATGATAAGACTAACTATCATCTTAACTTCATAAGAGATAGAAGTTTTTTTGATGGGTTTTCCTTTTAGACGGCTTTTAAAAGCACTTAATGCAGTGCCGTAAATATTTCCAGCCATAATCATACGTATTGCAGCTAATATTCCTAATGATCTTTCCGTGCCATATGTTTTAAGAAGCTCATTCCATGAATCGATCGACGGGTTACCCCTTGTGTCAGCATAATGTTGTGCAAAATAAATTGCTTTTAATTCATCATCTGGTATCCCATCTGTAGTTCCCGTTAACAAACCTTGTATTTCTTGATTGTCCATTCCCTGCTCCAGCGCAATTTTCGTATGTGCATAAGTACAGACTTCACATCCGTTTACTTCGGTAACAGCTAACATAATTCGCTCAATAAAGTGTGCATCCAGCATGTTGGACTTCTTATTCTTTCTTAAATATTTCAAGGTCCTTAAAGCCTTATAAAGAGCAGTGTAAAACTCCTTAACTGAATATATTTTTTTATAAAATTCCTGCGCCATGCCCATCTCCTCCAATATCGCATATACTAAATTGTAAGTTAGCAGAATGATCGTTTGGCGATTGATGCATTCTTCACAAGTTAAATACCCTCTTAGGTATTAAAGCATTTTTATATATTATACGATTAAAATGAAAACTTTGCAATGAAAGAGGGAGTAATTTGATGCAAAATGGCCTTAGAAGCCATGAATCGGATCGTGGGCGTTGTAGATGACATAGCAGCAAGCAATTCCGAAAACACAAATAAATGAAAGGAATATAAAATCTCCAATAATGCATAGAAAAGAGAATGCCCCATAAGGTTTAACCCTTATGAGACACTTTTCTTTTCACCTCTGGTTCACTTTTTCAATCAAGGCTAAAAGCTCTTGCAATTGAGTGATTCTAAAGGTAGGAGCTACGTCGGTTTTCTCCTTTTGCTCCCGATTAATCCAGACAGAGTCTATTCCTGCAAGCGATGCACCTAAGATATCTGTATTTAGATTATCCCCTACCATCAAAGCCTCGTCCTTTTCAACAGAAAGCAGTTTTAATGCATGTTCAAAAATAGACGGATCTGGTTTTCCTTTTCCAAATGCCCCGGAGATCACGATATGTTCAAAATATGGTGCTAATTCGGGTGTGAGTTCAAGCTTGGTTTGTTGCAGATCGGGAGAACCATTGGTAAGCAGCAACAGTTTGTACTTCCCTTTCAACTGATCTAACACAGCAAAAGCATCATCATATACAAATGGACTCTCCTTACGCCTAGTTGGAAACGTCTCCGCAAGCACATATCCAAATTCGGGATCGTCGATGCCAAGATCCTTTAAACCTCTTGTCCAAGCTTCTTTACGATATGTTGGTGCAATTTTTTTCAATTGGTGAAAAGAATCACCTTCATCTAAAAAATTCCCCCAAAGTCCCTCAAAAGGATTAATACCAATCATCTGCGTAAAATCATATGTATCATAGGAAGCGTATAACGTCCTCGCATTTCTCCTGACACGCTCTTCTAATTTTACCGGATCAACTGCATACCTTGTTTCGGCAATGGTGCAGGTTGATTTAAACGCTTCGGCAATACTTTTTTTATCCCATAGAAGAGTGTCATCCAAATCAAACATGATCGCTTTAAGCATTTACTATTCCCCCATTTTTTGATTCTCATTTGTTATCCCTTAAGTATATTGCTTCTATAAGACTTTAGGAAAACGATGACTTATTGAAGGGCTTTGTATTTATTCATCCTTTTCCTTCATCTCCATTCGCAATTTAGATAATATTCTATCATACTATTTTATCGATAGGGTACTGAATCCAAAACAGACGTAACTGAAAAGAACGATACATCACCTATATGTAAGTGAAATGCATCGTTCTTAGATTTAAACTTCTTTTAATTCCATTGTAATCATTCGATCTGTTTCTGTGTCATAAACAACTGTTCCTCTAACTGTAATATTTTCCTGTGTTGATTGTAATGCATAATCATAAATTTCCCGCATTCTTGTAGAGGATACATTCGTTTTTTCAACTACCTCAGACGATAATACGCTATAATTTGGATATGCAGCCTGCACAACTTTTGATAGATAATCTCTCCACTTTTCTTGCTCAAGCTCAGGGGAAGGGGTAATTTCAACACGAATGATACCTACACTCGGACTTGCTCCCAATGCTTCAAAAGCCCTCCGGTGAAGATTGATTTTATTTGACGGATAGCCAGGAACTTTATCCACAACTGTTACCATTACCTCTCTTTGTCCTGGCATCGAAAGGTTTTTCACTTTAAGTGTTTGCCCACATTGATACGAAGAGTTGACACCTACAGCGGCTGTCATATATAGATTAGACGACCAAGGAATCCCGCATTGTGTGACTGCACCTCCCTCTGTCCATGTAGCTTCCCCCGACACGGATTGCTGGCGTTGGTCGTAGTAAGCCGGATTGGGAAAGCTTCTGTAGGAATCGATGGGGTGATCATATGGATTAACTTGATAAGGATAATTCGCAGATTTGGTTGCATTAGGCATGTAAGGGTAATAGGAATACATACTTTTTCCTCCTGTCTTTATATGTCTCTGTTAACATATGGCTAGGAAGGGTTGACCTGTGACAGAAGCTGAATCATATTTTTGTAACAAATTACATGCGATAACAAGATTTTAATCACCATAGTAATTGCTGTAATCGGCACATTCATTGGAATAAATACTCGAAAACTTGTTTAAAAAAAGGAATAGCTGTATGCTCTAAAAATCTTCCGTCTATTTTTCACCTGCTCGGTCGAACTCACAAACATCCCGGTTATGCTACGTCTTTGTATCCAACCATTCGACATTTACCACTTATCATTTGGTGACTTTTGGAACATCCTTTATATTAGTAGTCGAAAGTAGAGTTGGTATCTTTATCCCGCATCTAACTGAAATATCCCCCCCAGGTTATGAGATAACACCAAGAAAGACAAGTGGGGATGGTCTAAATAACAAAAAATTTAGGAGTGTAGTAATGATCGATCGTAATCCATTGCAACCATCACGTGTTATTCATTTATTTGATCAATATCGCATTGATGCATGGAAAACACAAAACAAATACACTTATCAAAAAGGGGAGCAAGTGACATATCCACATAAATTAATGAATGACATCTATTTAATTATCGAAGGCGATGTGCGCATCTTTCATATCCATCAAGATGGAAAAGAGTGTGTGTTGGGCATACTAACAGCTGGTGATTTTATTGATTTACCTAGCGTTTTTACAGAGCAAGAAAGTGATGCATATTCCATTGCATTAACAACAGTTACTGTAGTGAAGGTTTCAAAAAAAGAAATCATAGAAGAAGTAACCAGTACACCGGAGTTATCTTATGCATTATTACATCACTTTTCCAATCAATTACGAGAAGTTGTTTTTATTTTGGAGCAAGTGGCATATGACAAAGTGGAAGAACGGTTAGTGTACATCTTGGAGAAATTAATAGATCCGACGAATGAAAGAGAAGGATGGTATCCATTTCCACCTTATCTTACCCATAAAGACATTGCGGGAATGATTGCATCTACACGAGAAACAGTTACTTTTTTAATTAATAAACTCGTGCAAAATGGAATCCTTCGCAATGATCAACAACGACTCTGGTTTAAAAAAGTGTAGACAATGTAAGCTATCTTACATACAACTCAAACCCCCAAGGGTATGATATAGCTAGTAAGATAAATTCAGCTTTTGGAGGGAATAATACATGAATGGTATTAATTTTGATGCAGTGGAACAGACAGCAAAGGCAATTTCAGAAGATCGCTCATTAAAAATGAGAAATTGGAAAGCACAAATCAAATGGGAATCAGGTGTTGTGAATAAATTACACATTCGCGATTTTGATCCGATTACGATGGACGAGCCTGCACCTTTAGGTGGGACAGATACTGGTGCGAACCCTGTAGAAATGTTGATTGGAACTGCAGGAAGCTGTTTTGCAATCACATTTGAAGTGTTAGCGTCTCAACAAGGTATTACATTAGACGATGTCGTTGTTGATGTAGAAGGTGACCTAAATGCAGCTGTATTTTTAGGTGTTGAAGAAGGGGATGGCGGCATTCTCGATCCAATTATCACATTAAAAGCAACGACATCTGCTCCAAAGGAACAAGTAGAAGAAATAGCAAAAGTAGCCTTACAAAAATCACCAGTTCTTGCAAGCATGAAAACAGAATTACGCTTAGAGATTGTCTGATTTAAAAATTTAGGGTCAGCCCGCACGCAAGGGGCTAACCCTAAAAACTGTTTACAATATCCGTGCTTTCCCTTTATAACTAAAAAGATCCAGTCTAGTTTTGAATGTTTACTTGTTGCTATATTTCTAATAACTCAATATTTTGCTTACGAAAAAAATATTTACTATTTGAAAACACTATCCACAATCCAAGGGTTCCGCTTCCATATGGATTGGAATGGGTGTAACTATGAGGAAACGTATGAAGTGGAAATTGTTACGGTCAATGCAAATTTTAATATAGGTAATATAGTCATAAATTGGCTTTCACCAAAAATAAAGCAAAAGCGCCCCCCCCTTGATAAACAAAGGATTAGCGCCTTACCTAGAGAATGATTCCGATTGGGCTCGAACCAACGACCTCATGCCTGTCAAGCATGCGCTCTCCCAGCTGAGCTACGGAATCGTAATATAAAATACAATCGATATGTCACTCACACAATATGTATTATACATATAATGGCCTAACCTTGCAAGAAATATTTTCAGGAAATACATGCTCCCGCTTTTCCTGCAAAATGTGAAGCAGCATGAAAAATGGACAAGCCACTTCGCCTTTTCGATTTAATCCATTCCCCTAACTGTACCCAAACTTGTTAGCAATTTCAGCAGCCTTCTCTCATTCTATCAACTAAACCTACTACTCTATTCACACATAATCCTCTAGTCATATATGAACCATAATTAAATCAAACGAAACCACTCCCATTTGCTAAAGGCTAATTGTTCACAGACTTTCCAGCTCACACCCCTTTTGCTCCACCCTTCCTCTTTAAAACCCCCACAAAGTAATTTTAAACAATCATTTAATTTTTGAATTTATGTTCAAATAAATCTTGCTATTTTGATTTGTCTAAAGTAAAATAGCAAGCAAGTATCCATTTTCAGAAAATTTAAGCATCCATCTTTTCATGAAGTGTTTCTAAAAATTGTTTAATTTACTTCATCAAAAGTACATCCAATAGATTCATACACATCCTTTAAAAAACTGTACATTGCCTGTAAGGAGGAAGAAAATGAGTGCTTCTTTTTTAACAGAGGATCATGAAATGTTTCGAATGTCGCTTAGGAAAATGCTGGAGAAACATGCATATCCATATTACAAGAAGTGGGAGAATGATCGTCAAATTTCAAGAGACATTTGGTTAAAACTCGGGGAAAGTGGTTTTTTGCTGTCATGGGTTGACGAGAAATATGGTGGATTAGGGTTGGATTTTTCTTATTCGATGGTACTTATTGAAGAGTTAGAAAAGGTCGGGGCTGGTTTAGCCAGCGGAATTTGTTTGCACTGCGATATTGTAACCCCTTACATTAATGCCTATGGTACCGAAGCCCAAAAAAAGAAATGGCTTTCTAAAAGTGTAACAGGGGATTTTATTTCTGCGGTTGCAATGACAGAGCCTGGTGTTGGGTCTGATTTAGCAAGTGTGAAGACAACAGCAAAACGAGAGGGTGATTACTACATTTTAAATGGCGAAAAAACATTTATCACAAATGGACATCATGCCGATTATGTGATCGTCGTTTGTAAAACAGATCCGCAGGCTGTACCTGCACATCGGGGCATTAGTTTACTTGTTATTGAAGATGGAATGGAAGGATTTAGTCGCGGTGCGCAGTTAAATAAAATAGGGATGCATAGTGGTGATACCGGAGAACTTATTTTTGAAGATGTAAAAGTTCCCGCCGAAAACCTGCTTGGTGAAGAAGGAAAAGGATTCTATTATTTAATGGATCAATTGCAGCAAGAGCGTCTGGTGGTTGCACTTCAAGTTCAGGTGGAAGCAGAAGTAATGCTAAAGTTAACGGTGGATTATGTAAAAGAACGGAAAGCTTTTGGAAGCAGGATAGCGGATTTTCAAAACACGCAATTTAAAATTGCGGAAATGGCGACTGAAATTGATTTAGGCAGAAATTATATAAACACATTAACAGAGAAGCATTTGCAGGGTGAAGAAATCGTTAAGGAGGTATCAATGGTTAAATGGTGGATTAGTGAAATGGCAAAGCGAGTTGCAGCAGAATGTATGCAATTACACGGTGGTTATGGATATATGGAAGAGTATGAGATTGCCCGTCGCTATCGGGATATTCCAGTGACAAGTATTTATGCTGGAACAACCGAAATTATGAAAAATATCATTGCAAAAAAGATACTGAGCTAGGGGTAGGCATATGAAGCTGTCAGAGAAAAAGTCATTGAAGAAAAAGGAACAAATTTTATTGTCTGCGGTCAAAATCGTGAATAGACATGGGTATGATGGTGCTACGATGGAGGAAATTGCGGCAGAGTTACTGATGACAAAAGGATCTCTTTATTATTATTTTAAAAATAAAGGGGATTTAATGTATCAATGTCATAACCTTATTCTCTCAAAAGCAATTGATGAGCTAAAAGAGCATATCAATGAGGAAGATAGTGCAGAGGAAATGCTGCGTAATATGATTATAACCCATATTGATTTTGCAATCGAGGAACAAGAGACATTTAACTTAATCACTAGACCATATCATACGTTTAATAAAGAACAATTACAAGAAGTATTAAAACTCCGTAAAAACTATTCTGGATTGTTTGATCAAGTAATTGAAAAAGGTTTATCTTCCAAAGCGTTTAAAATAAAAGAACCAATTATTGCGAGAATGTTTATGCTCGGGTCTATGAACTGGATACAACAATGGTATAATCCGGACGGCCGACTAAACAAGAAAGAGTTGCAAAAAATATTTGGGGATTACATGATTAAACTTTTAAAATAAAGGGGTTGGAAGACGTGTTTGTAACTAAAAACCTGGAGGAATGGGCAAAAAAACAACCAGAAAAAGTCTATACAATCTATCAAGGACAGAAATGGACATATGGGGAGTTTTTTTACAAGGTGAAACGAGTTGCTGCCTATTTTCAGCAGAAAGGATATCAAAAGGACGATGTAATAGCTTTGTATGCACTCAATTCAGATCTGTTTCTTGCCTGCTACTATGGAATTCAATTGGGCGGATTTTCTGTTATGCCTGTGAATACAAAACTAGCTGCTCCAGAAGTAGAGTATATCTTTTCACATTCTGAAGCGAAAGCATTGGTTTATGACGTGCGACTGGAAGAAACGGTGAATCAAACGAATCACACTTTTCAGGACGTCCTAACAATTGGCGGTAATGATACACTTGATCAAATCATCAATGATGAGACACTTGAATATACACCGACAAAGTTAGAAGCTGAAGATATTGGTGTTGTCATGTATACCTCCGGAACAACCGGAAAGCCCAAAGGGGTTATGCTGACACATCAAAATATAAAAGCAGTAGGAATGATTTGGTCAGAAGCAATGGATATTACCAATGATGACCGGATGCTAGTATCCACCCCGCTCTTTCATTGTGCTGCCAGTCATGTTTTTGTCGTCCCTGTCACCTATAAAGGTGGAACGATTATCATTGAAGAAAATTTTTCTCCGACAGGGACAATTCAAACGCTTCAAAATGCAAGTCCAACCATGTTTTTTGGAGTTCCTGCCATGTATAGCTTCCTTTTAAATTTACCGAATATTAAAAACATAAAATTGCCGACACTTCGCCTTTTCGGTTATGGAGCGGCACCTATGCCATATGAATTAATAAAGCAATTAAAAAACATATTTCCAGATGTAAAAATCCAGAATTTATATGGACAGACGGAAAATTCACCTGCAGCAACAACGTTGAAAGATCATTTTACGCTTGAAAAAATTGGCTCCGTTGGTGAATCTTTGCCCCAAACGGAAGTACTTGTCGTTGATGAGCACGGCAAATCTGTACCCACAGGTGAGATCGGTGAAATCATCGTCAAAGGACCACAAGTGATGAAAGGGTATTTAAAAGATGAGGAGGCAACGCACCAAGCAATTAAAGATGGATGGCTGTACAGTGGCGACCTTGGTAGACTTGATAAAGATGGCCTCCTGTATATTGTAGATCGAAGAAAAGATATGATCATTCGCGGTGGCGAAAATGTATATCCGGTTGAGATAGAAGAAGTATTGTATCAAATACCTGAATTGTTAGAAGTGGCGGTTGTCGGGGTTCCTCACGAAATATACGGAGAAGTACCAAAGACATTTGCTGTTGTGAAAGAAGGAAAAACGATTTCCGAACAAGTAATTATTGATTATTGCAACATGCATCTTGCCGCGTATAAAGTTCCAATGGAAGTAGAAATCATGAATGAATTACCACGTAACGCATCTGGAAAAGTGTTAAAACATACATTGCGATCCAATGATAAAAATCGTATTGGTTAAATAATGGGTTCGTGTTCAAAAAGTTGTCTAATAACCCACATTATTCAGATTCAATGATGTTAAAACATCCAAATAAGCATATATTCTTTACATCAAAATAGACAACCTTTTGAACACACACTTACCTGTTTTCTATAATGACGAAAGAAATTTCAAAAGAAAGGGGAAGCAAGAATGGAGAATGTATATATTGTCAATGGTGCACGGACAGCTTTTGGTGCATTTGGAGGTTCATTCAAAAAAACAAGTGCAACAGAACTAGGAACAATCACTGCCAAAGAAGCCATGAAGCGTTCTAGCGTAAAAGCAGAAGCGATTGACCATGTTATTTATGGAAATGTTATTCATTCCAGTGCAAATGCAGCATACTTGGCTCGTCATATCGGCTTAAATGCTGGGGTACCTAAAGAGATTGGAGCCTATACGGTGAACCGTTTATGTGGCTCTGGTGCACAATCGATTGTTAATGCTGCACAGCACATTTTGCTAAGAGAAGCAGATGTCGTATTAGCTGGCGGAGCGGAAAATATGTCCATGTCCCCGTACGTTAATTTCAGTCAAAGATTTAGCGGACCAAAGATGGGCAATCTCCAGTTTGAAGATATGCTGCTTGCTACACTAACAGATAAATATACGGGAAGCGGCATGGGAATGACAGCTGAAAAATTAGCTGAGCAATACTCCATTTCGCGGGAAGAGCAGGATCAGTTCTCGATCGAATCAAACTTGCGTGCCGCTGAAGCTATGGAAAATGGTTGTTTTGCTGAGGAGATTGTCCCTGTCGAAGTGAAAACGCGTAGAGATTCCATAGTTGTTAATAAAGATGAGCATATAAAACCAAATGTAACAACAGATAGCATGGCTAAATTAAAACCTTCCTTTAAAAAGAATGGAACTGTAACAGCTGGGAATGCATCCGGAATTAACGATGGGGCAGCTTCTGTAATCGTTGCAAGTAAGTCGGCTATTGATAAACATAAGCTACAGCCAATTGCCCGTATTGTTTCGTGGGGAACGGCCGGTGTTGATCCGACCATCATGGGTATTGGGCCAGTACCAGCAATTAAACAGGCATTAGCGAGAGCAAATTTAGCTCTTGGGGATATTGATTTATTTGAAATAAATGAAGCGTTCGCCGCGCAATATTTAGCGGTTGAAAAGGAATTAGGACTGGAGCGTTCGATCGTAAATGTTCATGGCGGCGCAATTGCTCTAGGCCATCCGGTTGGTGTAAGTGGTACAAGAATTACTTTATCAGCAGCATATGAATTAAGACGTCGTAAGGGAAAATATGCTGTTGCCAGCCTATGTATAGGTGGCGGCCAAGGAATTGCATTGATTATGGAGCGTATATAGAAAATGTCTTTCAATATTCTATTAAATGAGAACAGACCAGCTTGCGTGTAGGAAGATCAGCACGTACACTGGGAAACAGTCTTTCTAATGCGGTTATGACCGCAAGGAGTGACAGAATTGTCCCAAATGATCCTAAGACCATTATCTAGGAACATCACGCAGCGTCCAAGGACTTAGGTGATTAATGTTTTATGA
>NZ_JFBD01000020.1 GCF_000709085.1 Virgibacillus alimentarius
TTATTATCGACAGCAACCAGATTATCATGAAAATCCTTATTATTATAGCCCTGTCCCACCACAGCCCCCACCAGAGTACTATTACAGTATGAACATGCCGGCACATGGGCCAGGGTCGTTTCAAAAAACGCCTTTTGAACATTTTGCAAAACCACACCAACCAATCAATTGGTATCAAAATCAACACCAATTTGATGCAGGCCCAAATAATATGGGCACAGCGAATAGCCTTATAGCTTATTTTCAAGACGAAAACGGGCAAGTAGATTTTGATAAAATGTTTTCAACAGTTGGGCAACTGGCAAATACAGTCCAGCAAGTATCCCCACTTATCAAGCAATTTGGATCTTTGATCAAGAGTTTTAAATAAATAGCCGTTGATATGAAGAAGCTGAACAAATAAGTAAACATCAGCTTCTTTATTTATTCCAAAAATCGTACTGTTGGGGAGAAATTTAAAATGTGTGTTATTTTAAATTATAGCTTATGTTAAAAAAGGGAATAAGATAGGATACATACATATTTTTAGAAGGAGAATCCTTATGGTTGGGTGTTTAATTATACATGGTTTTACAGGAGGCCCTTATGAACTAGGCCCATTAACAGAGTATTTAAAAGAGCATACGAACTGGGATATAAAAGTCCCCGTATTACCAGGACACGGACGAATACTTGCGTTGAAAAACGTGTCCTATAAAAAGTGGATTAAAAAAGCTGAAGACGTGATGAAACAGCTAAAAAAGAAATATGATGAGATTTATGTAATCGGTTTTTCAATGGGGGGAATGATTGCTGCTTATCTGGCTGCTAAATACAATATAGACAAACTTGTTTTATTAGCCACATCCGGAAAATATTTATCTTTAGGACAAATCAGTCGTGACATTGGACTGGTAATTGCAGATGGTTGTAGAGGTAGACTTGGGGAAAACAAATTATATATTCATTACAAAAAGAAAATAGGGATGGTTCCATTTAGGGCAAATATCGAGTTTTTAAAATTAGTTCGATACACGAAGCCTTACTTGAAAAAGGTTGAGGCTCCGGTACTAATCGCTCAAGGCCAACAGGATGGGATGGTTCCAGCAAGAACCGCCTATTACTTGGATAAAGAAATTAATTCCGTACATAAAGAAGTTATTTTTTTCGACCGATCCAAGCATCTTATTTGCTTAGGAGATGATAAAGATACCTTGAACACAATGATTTTTAACTTCCTTGAAAAACCAAAAAGTAATATATAACAGGGGCTTGCTACTATATGAGCGGCCCCTTTTTGATTAGATATAATGATTTATCTTTTTCGTGCTATCGTAACTTTGGATTTACGAGAAGTGCTCACGACAAATAAAAATAATCCGAATATCACAATTGTGCCGCCTAACCACTGTGACCATGTTACTTGCTCGCCTAAAATAAAGTATGCAAGGATGGTAGCGCCGATAGGCTCAAAAACAATCCCCATTGATATTGTGGAAGTACTTAACCACCTTAAGGCCCAATTAAATAAAGAATGGCCTAAGAAAGTGGGCAATACTGCCAGGGCAAGAAAAATCCACCAATGGTTAGCAGGATACCCGAAAAAAGGATTTTGCAAGATGAAGTTATAGAGAATCAGTGTAATAGAGCTTATACCATATACGACAAACGTGTAGGGCATCAGCGATAATCTCCTTCTAACTTTTTGCCCTAATAAAAAGTAAGCAGTGACAGTTATAGCACCAAGCAACGCTAAAATATCGCCAAAAAATGCAGCGCCGCTTATTTGAAAGTCACCCCAGCTAATTATGATGCTGCCGAGCAAAGCAATGATCATACTAATAATAGCACCTGGGGAGAAGCGTTCTTTAAAAAAAATGTAGGTACCTAAAAAGGCGAAAATCGGCTGTAGCGTTACAAGCACGACGGAACTTGCCACAGAAGTATAATTTAAGGATTCAAACCAAAGAATAAAGTGGAAGGCTAAAAATATGCCAGCAAGGGCAGAAAAAAACCAATCTTTTTTGGAAATGAGCCGAAACTCATGTCTGTTATTTTTTATTATAAACGGCGCCATAATTATTACTGCAAACAATAAACGGTAGTTAGCAATAATTGCTGCCGGAGCACCATCAGCTAACTTTACGAGAACAGCTGATGTGGATACGGCTATAACGCCAATTACAACCGCTATATAAGGATTAAACGGAGGTAACCGCATAATACCCCTCCCTAGGAGTCATATCATTTTTGCCAATACAAACCATTTTATCATGGTATGACAAAAAAATCATTTTTGCAGTAGTAGAAATTACCATCGTATTTGTGTTATGATAAGATAGCTTTAATTCATGAGTTTTCCAGTCGAGGCCTCATCCATCATCGATCATGGAAGAAGCCTTTTTTATACTTTAAATAATAGAAAGTATAGGTCATAATTTTTCAAGAAAAAATGTGAAACATTATTCCGTTAAATATAGATATTGCTTGAGTTCTAGTATTAAGTATGCCTGTAAAATTATACGGCTCTTATAATTATTTCAACTCTAAAGTATAAATTGAAGGTTTCGAAAAGCCATAAAACTGGTCAGAAAAAGTGATAAATTTCAAGAAAAAAGGAGTAGACAAACAAGGTGACAACATTTAAAGAGCTTGGTATATCAAATCCCATTATGAAAGCATTAGAGAAAATGGGATTTGAGGAAGCGACGCCAATTCAAAAAGAAACGATTCCGCTTGCAATGCAAGGGAATGATGTGATCGGACAAGCGCAAACTGGAACAGGGAAAACTGCAGCGTTTGGGATCCCAATGATAGAAAAAATTGATCCGAAGCAAAGAAGGATTCAGGGGTTAGTAGTTGCTCCAACACGGGAACTTGCCATTCAAGTTTCAGAAGAGGTTCACCGGTTAGGTAAATTTAAAGGAATCCGCACATTACCCGTATACGGTGGACAGCATATGGAAAGACAAATTCGTTCCCTAAAAGAGGGACCTCAAATTGTAGTAGCAACACCAGGAAGATTACTTGACCATATGCGCAGAAAAACAATACGGACAGAACATGTTCAAATAGCTGTCTTAGATGAAGCTGATGAAATGCTTAACATGGGCTTCATTGATGATATCCGCAATATTTTAAAAGGTATTCCTGAGGATAGGCAAACACTGTTATTCTCCGCAACAATGCCAAAGGAAATTCGTGATATTGCATCAAAATTGATGAAAGATCCAAAGGAAATTAAAGTAAAAGCAAAGGAAATGACAGTTGAGAATATTGATCAATACTTTATGGAAGTTCCAGAAAAGTATAAATTTGATACATTAACAAACCACTTGGATGTTAATGCGCCTGAGTTAGCTATTGTTTTCAGTAGAACGAAAAAACGTGTAGATGAAATAACCGAAGGATTACAGGCTAGAGGGTTTAAAGCAGAAGGTATTCATGGTGACTTAACACAAGGAAAACGGATGTCAGTACTAAATAAATTCAAGCACGGCCGTGTAGAAGTATTAGTTGCGACGGATGTTGCAGCTCGGTGTCTGGATATTTCCGGTGTTACGCATGTTTATAATTTTGATATTCCACAGGATCCAGAAAGTTATGTACATCGAATTGGACGCACAGGCAGAGCTGGTCGTACAGGAGAAGCCATCTCCTTTATAACTCCAAGAGAAATGGCACACTTGAAGTTAATTGAAAAAGTAACCAAAAGTAAAATGAAACGTATTATGCCTCCTACCAATCAGGATGCACAACGTGGACAACAGCGAATTGCTGTAGATAAACTTCTAAAAACAATCGAACAGAAGGATTTAAAGCAATATCATGAGACAGCCAACGAATTATTACAGAACCATGATTCAATTACGGTAATTGCTGCAGCGCTCAAAATGTTGACAAAGGAGCGTAAGAATACACCAGTCCGTATTTCTTCGGTAGCACCAATCAGTGTGAAAAAGGCTCAAAGAAGTAAAGATAATAAACGACGTCCGAATAATAAAAAAAGGTATCATGGAAAAAGAAATCAAGGCGGACGAAATCAAGGTGGCGGTCGTAACCGCAAGGGAAATTTCCAAAAACGAAGAAAACATGATTAACTAGTAGTAGAAAAGAGGCTAACTATTGACTTTATATAGTTAGCCTCTTAATTTTTTCTTTTTACAGGCAACATGGAAGATGAGTAGGTCATTATCATACATTGGAAAATTAATTGTACATCGTATAAAATCAGGACTGTGAAGATTTTTCCAGTATTAATCACAACGAATGATTGAGAAGACGCATTATATCCTAAAGATGGAGGAAGAATTATGAGAAAGCCCCCGATAAATAGAATTGCTACCAGTGCAATAAAGGCTTGGAGAATCACTGCTATAATATATGTAAGCATCCTTTGGCTTTTAGCGATCGCAGTTACGGTGTTATTTATTATTCTTGACGTACCAATTTGGTTCGTTTTTATCATAATTGCTATTTGCCTGCTAAGTACTTATGTATTTGTTTTCATATTCCCAAAGCTCCGGTGGAGTCGATGGCGTTATGAATTGTTTGAACAAGAGATCTATATTCAACATGGCATTTTAATTATGTCCAGAACACTGGTGCCGATGATACGCGTACAACACGTGGATACAAAACAAGGTCCTATTCTTAAAAAATTTCAATTGGCTAGTGTAACAATTTCAACAGCAGCTACAACACATGAAATACCTGCATTACGGATGGAGGACGCTTCTAATCTTCGAGATCAAATATCGGCGCTGGCAAGGGTGGATGAAGATGATGTCTAGCCAACGATTACACCCAATCACAATTGTCTTTACTGCAATAAAAACTATAAAGGACGCAATTATTCCAATAATTGCAATGTTTTTTGCATCATTTCAAAGAATTGCATCAACGTATATTTATCTCGGTGTAGCTATTTTTCTTATTCTATTAATTACATTTAGCATTTTATCGTGGTACCGCTTTTCTTATCGAGTCGAGAATGAAGAACTCAGGATCGAATATGGTATATTCATTCGTAACAAAAGATACATTTCTAAAAACCGGATACAATCGATTGATTTGACAGCTGGTGTCGTGCACCGTCTGTTCCGTTTAGTACAAGTTCAAATTGAAACGGCTGGAGGTGGAACTGATGCAGAGGCCTCCTTAAAAGCAGTTAAACGGGTTGATGGTGAACGGTTAAGAGAAGCACTTAAAATAACAGAAATACAGGTCCCCGTTCAAGCAGGGGAATCTATTAATCCTTCTAGACACGTAATGTTAAAAAACTTATTTATTGCCGGTTCAACGTCAGGAAGTGTCGGGGTAATTCTAGCCCTGTTTGCTTTTTCTTTTGCAAAAATAGAACAGTTTATACCAGATCGCATTTTTGAAAGTACAATTGAATGGCTCATTGGCTTAAGTATTCTCTTTCTTTTTGGATTAAGTCTTGTTATCTTACTTTTCTTATGGTTGCTTGGTATTGCGGGAACAATAATTAAATACGGGAATTTTACGATAAAGAAAAATAACGATGAACTCTTTATCACACGAGGGCTGCTTGAGAAAAAACAAATAACAATTCCGTTAAAAAGGATTCAGGCAGTAGGTATAGAAGAAAATTTGATTAGGCAACCACTTGGCTATGTTTCCATATTCGCAGAAATAGCGGGTGGCTCAATGGAAAAAGGAGAGGACTTTTCGACAATCTTATTTCCAATTATGAAAGCAAGTGAAGTGGATGAGTTTTTGCAGCAATTTCTTCCTGCTTATCGAGCGGAGTCTAATAAAGTTGCTCCACTGCCAAAACGTGCCGCGAAATTTTATTTGCTGCGTGTTTCCTCTTTATTTATTTTTGGTGTAATTGGAATGGCTTATTTCCTACCATCCTTTGTTTGGGTGGCCGTCGTCCTACTAGCTTTAAGTCTTTTATTAGGTTTTCTGCGTTATAGAGATGGCGGTTATCGATTAGAAGGAAAATGTTTAACTATACGATATCGTGGGATTAGTAGAAGAACAGTAAGTATGTATCAGAAACGGATACAGTCATTGGAGAAGAAGCAGCATAAGATTCAAAAGATACAAAAATTAGCTACCATGAAACTATCCATCATAGGTACGGGGGGATCAGGAAGACATTATGCATTAGAACATATGGATAACGAACAGGCGAATCGATTAGCTGGTTGGTATTCATTTCGTAATGAGAAGCCGAAAGACAAAAAATAAGGAGGATGAGGTGGCAGGCTCACCCTCCTTCCCTAGAGTCTTAAATAAATATAGTGCTGTGGTCGTTGTGGGGACCAAAAACATAAAAGTTCGGACAGCACCGGTCATCAGAATTAGGTATATTCAACTCGGATTACTTTTGAACACCGTTATTTTATGGATTTAATCTGCTCCAAAGTCCAAGTATTACAAGGATGATTAAAACCCCCCATAAAATACGAGATTTTATTCGCTTTGGTATGCGTTTTTTCTTCCAGCGATCCGGATTAAACTGGATGGAATCGTCATTTTGAACACGCCGGTTTTGCCAAATAGAAAAGGGTTGCGCATTGTTTAGTAAAAGGGAAGCAAGACCAAAACCGCCAATAAATCCAAAAAGATGTGCATAAACATTGATACCAGGACGTAAAACGGTCATGATCCCACCAATAACTGAAATGATGATGACGATTTGTGCACTTCCTGGATCGATGAGATGTTTACGGAGTACAACCATAAAAATATACATTCCAAGCAGTCCATAGACTGCTCCGGAAGCTCCAACATGTACATAGAATGCTGTAGGGGCAATCAGATAGGTAGCAAGATTTCCTATTAGACCCGCCCCCACATAAGCAATAATGAACTTTATTTTACCAATCATTTGTTCCAGAGCTGGCCCAAATAAGACCAATGCGAATGAATTAAATAATGCATGCATGAGACCGCCATGGAGAAACACTGATGTGAGTAAACGCCAGTATTCACCGTTATGGATCGAGATATTATGGCCAGCACCCCACTGAAATAATTGATTACCTAATGGTAGTTGTAAAAAATCAATCATAACCCACAGGGAAAGATTAATGATTACTAATCCAGAAACTATCGGATAGTAGTGGACAAATTCTTTTATACTTCTCTCTGTACGAATAAACATCCTTTTCCTCCCTCTAATTATTTTAGACAGAAATGAATGCGGGTAATATGATTATAATAGTTGACATTTATTAGTATGAACATTATTAGGTTACTAAAAACTAACCCAAAAAGAAAGGTAGACGCCCAATGATCAAAGGTATTGGACTCGATATAATTGAAATGCAGCGTATTAAAAAAAGTATGGCTAGACAGGAGCGATTTGTCAATCGGATTTTAACTGAAAATGAAAAAAAGATTTTTAATAAGCTCCTAAATAAGCGCAGGAAGATAGAGTTTCTAGCAGGAAGATTTGCTGCAAAAGAAGCATTTGCAAAGGCAGCTGGATGTGGTATTGGTAAATTAAGTTTTCAACATATTGAAGTGTTACATAGAAAAAATAATGCTCCGTTGCTAAGAGTAAAAGGATATGAAGCAGATCATATTTTTATCTCCATTACGCACAGCAAAGATTATGCTGCTGCTCAGGTAATCATCGAAGAACATAATTAATAAAGCTGCTAGTGGTTTAGGAATGTTAAATATTTTTCACAGCAGGAACTTAAGCGTTTGAATGAAGTTTACCTGCATAATTAACAAGGTTGTCTCATATTATTTTAGTGCGGGTAGGAGGGAACAATTTGTATATTGTCACCGCTAAAGAAATGTACGATATTGATCATTACACAATAGAAAAAGTTGGAATTGATGGGAAGTTATTAATGGAAAATGCGGGAAGGGAGATAGCCAGAAAAGTTGAAGCAAAAGTAAATGAAGCAACAGACAAAATGATCGTTTTTGCAGGTGCTGGTAACAACGGCGGAGATGGATTTGTAATTGCAAGGACATTGCTGAATCGACAGTATGACGTCTCTATTATGCAAGTTGTACCGAATGAAAAAATAACCGGAGATGCGTTCTTCCATAAGCAGTTATTTGTTAATTGCGGAGGATCGGTATCTTTAATAGCGGGAGAGAAAGAGATAGCTAATCTTGTAAGAAATGCAGATATTATTGTTGATGCAATGGTAGGGATAGGGGTTAAAGGAATATTAAGAGAGCCTATTGCTACAATTGCTTCTATTATAAATAAGGAAGCAAAGGCCATAATATCTGTCGACATCCCGTCAGGGCTTCCAGCTGATGAGGGAATAAGCGATTTCAAATCTGTCCAAGCTGATTACACCATTGTTATTGGTGCACCAAAAATAAGCTTATTTTTACAGCATACTGCGCCCTTTTATGGAAAATGGGACCTTATTTCTATCGGTTTCCCATTATTCGCCTTTCAAAAATATGCACATAGATACGTGGTAAAAACAGAGCATTTTCAAAAAACATTGCCAAAACGAAGTCCATATTCCCATAAAGGAAGCTTTGGAAGAGGTTTAGTTGTAGGAGGTAGTCAGGAGATGCCTGGCTCACTCGTAATGGCCGTGAAGGCTGCTTTGAAGTCAGGGGCAGGCCTAGTCACGGCCGGTACAATAAGTGTCATTGAGACGATTGCTTCGGAATGTATTGAAGCAACTTATCTGCCATTATCAGAAATGAATGGTTATTTGGATAATGATAGTCAGATTTTACTTGATAAATATGATGCAATAGCGATTGGTATTGGAATGGGACGAATGGATGAAACTGGCATACTAGTACGAAAAATTGCTAAGGAAGCAAATTGTCCCGTCGTAATTGATGCGGATGGCTTATACCATATTAAAGACTGTCTTACTATGCTCGAGAAAAGGACACCCCCTACGATCGTGACGCCACATCCAGGCGAAATGGCAATGCTTTTAAATATTCCAGTTCCAGAGCTTCTAAAAGCTCCGTTTACATACACCTTAGACTTTGCTAAGAAGTTCCGTGTGTATGTCGTGCTTAAAGGAACGTATACGATTATAACTGCACCAAATGGAAAACAAGCCGTAAGTTTAGCGGGTAATCCTGGATTAGCAAAGGGCGGAAGCGGAGATGTACTGACCGGTATTATATTAGCTATGACGATGCAAGATCAATCGATTTTTCAAGGAATCTGTAATGCTTGTTTTATTCATGGAACTGCTGCTGATATGCTAGTTGAAGAAATGCATTCCTATTACGATCTAATGGCATCTGATGTTATTGAAGGTATTTCAAAAGTGTATCGTACATTTTCTTAAAGCTTAAAAGGTGATAATGTTCCCACGGTCCCAGATTCAAGATATAAAAGCGTGAAGTTAAAATGAATCGAAATTATTTTAATGGAATTCGCTTTTAAATTGGAAATGAGACAAGGGAGATATGTCCATGAAGAAAAAAATAGGTATCTGGATAGCAGTTGTATTCGGTCTTATTCTACTATCGGCTTGTGGCGAAAAGTCCCAAGAAGATGTAGTGGAGAAATTAGATGAAAAGCTTGAAGAAATGGACGGATATAAAGCAAAAGCCGATATGAAAATGAAGACAGGCAAAGAGGATCAGGATTACAAGTTGGATATTTGGCATAAGAAAAAGGATTTTTACAAGGTAGCTCTAAATAGCCAGGCTGATGAGAAGGGCAGTCAGGTTATTTTAAAAAATGAAGATGGAGTTTTTGTTTTGACACCTGCTTTAGATAAAAGTTTTAAATTCCAAACAGATTGGCCGGAAAATAGCAGCCAGCCTTATCTATTTCAGTCGTTGGTAAAAGATGTAAAGGAAGATCCTGAAGCTGAGTTTGAAGCAAATGATACGCATTATATTTTCAAAACAAAGACAAATTACCAAAGCAATAACAACTTACCATTTCAAGAAATCCATTTTAATAAAAAAACGTATACTCCTGATTTAGTAAAAGTTCTGGATAAAGATAAGCAGGCTTTGGTCGAAGTGAAATTTTCTGAATTTGACACGAAACCTAGCTTTAAAAAAGATGACTTTGAGATGAAAAAAGATGAGTCAAGCAACAATACCGATGAGGCAGTTTCAAAAACAGAAGGAGAAACTGATCAACCACTATCTGTTGTTTTTCCAGAAAATATATCTGGCGCTGAACTAGAAGAAAAGAAAGAAGTAAATTTAGAAAATGGGGAACGTGTAATTCTATCTTATAGTGGAGAAAAGGATTTCACTTTAATTCAAGAAAAAATGGATACTGCCCCAACAATTGCATCCCCTCAAGAAGTTAAAGGAGATATTGTAAACTTGGGGCAGAGTATCGGAGCACTCTCTGAAAACACACTTGAATGGACCCATAATGGTGTAGATTATTATCTAGCTAGTGAGGATTTAACGAAAGAGGAACTAATTGAAGTGGCTCAATCCGTTCAAGGAAAAGAAGTGAAGTAAATTGACAACAAGTAGGCAGACTCATAAAGAGAAGGGGTCTGCTTTTTATTGCATTTCCTTATAAAATTAATTGACAGCTTCAGGGGAAAAGGAAATAATATAACAAGAGAATCTAAGAAATATTCAAAATCCCATCAATCATATAGAGCGTATGCAAGTGAGTGAAAGGAGTTATCTGATTGTGGTACAAAATTTTTTCAGAGAAACATGGGCAGAGATCGACTTGGATGCAATCGGATATAATATTGAACAAATGCAGCAAAGTTTACCGGATAAGAGCAATATTATTGCGGTGGTAAAAGCTAATGCATATGGACATGGGGCGGTTCAAATTGCAAAAAAGGCCCTACAATGCGGTGCGAAGGCATTAGCAGTAGCGTTGATGGAAGAAGCAACGGAATTGCGTGATGCTGGTATTGCTGCACCAATATTAGTATTTGGAAGAGTTTCACCTAAAGCCGCTCTTTTAGCAGCGGAAAATGATATTACCGTGACAACTTTTCAAAAAGAGTGGATTCAAGAAGTAAGTAATTATACATTTTCTAAAAAATTAAAGGTTAATATAGAAATAGACACGGGGATGGCTAGAGTAGGTCTTCGTAGAGAGGAAGAGTTAATACAGCTGCTAGAAACAATAAGAGAAAATCCTAACATTCAGCTTACAGGGGTATATACTCACTTTGCAACAGCTGATGAAGAAAACTTAAATTATTTTCATGAACAACAGGAACGTTTTGAACGCCTATTAAACATATTTAATCGTCTTTGGAAAAGACCTGTCTCCATTCATATAGGGAACAGCGCCGCTTCCATTCGTTTTCCAAATAAAATGTACCATTATATAAGATATGGTATCGCAATGTATGGCATGTATCCTTCTAAAACCGTAAAACAAGAGAAATCCATATCGTTAAAGCAAGCATTTTCCCTCAGGAGTCAGTTAATTCATGTGAAACAGATTGAGGCAGGGGAATCCATTAGCTACGGGGCGACCTATAAAGCAAAAAGGAACGAATGGATAGGTACGATACCAATTGGTTATGGAGATGGCTGGATTCGCAAATTACAAGGTGCAGAAGTGTTGGTTGGAGGAAAAAGGATGCCAATTGTTGGACGTGTTTGCATGGACCAAACAATGATTCTTTTAGATAAGAAATACCCTATAGGTACCCCAGTAACTTTAATCGGAGAGCAAAATGGCGCTTCCATCAAGATGGATGAGATCGCTGATTATTTAGGAACGATTAATTATGAGATACCTTGTATGATAAATCAGCGGGTCCCACGAGTTTATATAAATGAATAAAAAATTTATACTTATACTTGTGGTTAAGATGGTAAAGGTATTTACTGGTAAGTAATAAAGAATTAAATAATGAATATGTTAAAAATAGGGCAAAATGGAATATATATTTATAATTGGAAATAATATATACCACAGTATAAAAAGTTAAATGTGAACAAGAGTATGATTCTCAAAAAATTATTACAAGCCTTTGCAAAGCACCGTATTCAATGATATTATTGTTTATGAATTTCATAAATGGTCGTTCAACAGTTTGCGGAGGTGTATGGTTTGTCAGAAAGCTTACAAGAAGTTTTAGTAAGATTACCTAAAAACCTGTTAAATGAGGTGGATGGATTAATGAAGCATGAAAATAGCAATTTAAGTGACTTCATATGTCAGGCGACGAGGAACTATTTAGAATACAAAAAAGATGAGCACATTCGACAGTTTCATAAAACCATGCAAAAAGGTTATGAAGAAATGGCAGGTATAAATCTAACAATTGCTTCGGAAGCTTTTCAGGCTGAAGAGGAGGCTGAAACCACTTTAGAGCGCTCAGTGATCGGGGTGTAGCGATTTGATCGTTCAAAGAGGCGAAGTGTATTTCGCCGACTTATCCCCTGTAGTTGGGTCAGAACAGGGGGGCATACGCCCTGTATTGATCCTGCAAAATGATATTGGTAATAGGTTTAGCCCAACTGTGATCGTAGCAGCAATCACAGCCCAAATTCAAAAGGCTAAACTACCAACTCATGTCGAAATCAATGCAAAAAAATATGGTTTCGACCGTAATTCTGTTATATTGCTGGAGCAAATTAGAACATTAGATAAACAGCGATTAACAGATAAAATTACAAAAGTAGACAATGAAATGATGAAAAAAATAGATCGAGCAGTAGAAATAAGCCTCGGTCTTAAGGATATGTATGACCATTAGTAAGCCCCTTTGTTAAACAAATAACGCTGGGGTTTTTTTAGTGTTCAAAAATTTAACCTTCTTCTCTGGTTGAGTATGTTACAATAATTAAAAAAGAAAAAATAGTAAAGATTTGCATAATATAGGTCAATGTGCCAAAATACAACAAATTCAAACAATTATTTGGAGGAAGCAGATGGATAGTCAATTTAAAAAAATAGTTCTAGAAAATAGTGATACAATTGTTCGAATGTGGGTGGAGGAAGTTAACGCCTTAAAAGATGCAAATTATACATCTAGTATTTCCGAAGAGTTATTTGACAGCACGAATCGTGAATTCGTAAACGTGATTTTTACAAGGATTAAAAATGTAGAGCCTGCAGAAACGCTAGAAGACTTTGCTGAAAAACTAATTAATTTAGGTTGGCCGCTAAGTTATATTACCGACGGGCTTCAAGTATTCAGACGAGTAACGGTGGATTTCATTCTTAGTCAATCGGAAAAGGTAGATTCAAATCATATTTCTTTAGTTCTGCAAAGTGTAGATAAATGGGTCGAACCATTGATTCGTCAATTAGTAAACGAATATTCCGGCAACTGGGAGAATGTCGTTTCATTGCAGCGATTAGCTTTACAAGAATTATCTGCTCCGCTTATACCAGTAATGGAGAATATAACAATTATGCCGTTAATTGGCACGATCGATACGGAACGTGCAAAATTTATTATGGAAAACTTGCTTGAAGGTGTGATTCGTCATAATTCAGAGGTTGTTTTAATGGATATTACCGGAGTCCCTGTTGTAGATACCATGGTTGCCCATCATATTATTCAGGCGGCTGAAGCCGTTCGATTAATTGGAGCAAAATGCATCCTCGTTGGAATCCGTCCAGAAATTGCCCAAACAATTGTGAATCTAGGAATTGATCTTAGTCAATTCCCGACAAAAAGCTCATTGCGTAAAGGTTTTACAACCGCTTTAGAAATTACAAATCGAAAAATAGTCGACCTTGATACCAAAGTGGATAATCTCGAAAACATGATCAATTCATTACACAGGGAGTGAAAGTATGCGTATACCTATTCTCAAACTGTATAATTATCTATTAATTTCAATCCAAACCGAAATAGATGATCAAACAGCGATACAATTTCAAGAGGATTTGCTGGATAAAATTCATAAAAGTGGAACATCAGGAGTTGTTATTGATTTAACCTCTGTTGAAATCATTGACTCATTCATTGCTAAGGTTTTAGGTGATGTTGTTACAATGTCAGATTTAATGGGGGCGAAAGTAGTTTTAACTGGAATTCAACCTGCAGTTGCAATGACCTTGGTCGATCTGGGGATACATTTAACTGGTGTGGCAACAGCACTAGATTTAGAGCAAGGTTTAATTAAACTACATCAGGAATTGGGGGAATAGTTAATGGGAACCCAATCCTGTATAAACATTCAAAAAGAGTGGGATATTGTTGGTGCACGTCAACTTGGTCGGGATATTGCGAAGAAGATTGGATTCGGTACGGTAGACCAAGCCCGTATAGCAACAGCAGTCTCCGAATTAGCTCGTAATATATATTTATATGCCGATAGCGGCAAAGTTTGCTTTGAAGCGATTGAGACTATAGACAAAAAGGGCATAAGCATGATTGCTATTGATAGTGGGCCAGGAATAAGTGATATAAGTCTGGTTATGCAGGACGGCTATTCCACGTCAAGAGGACTGGGAGCAGGTCTTCCGGGTGTAAAACGTCTCATGGATGAATTTGATCTAATATCTGAAAAAGAACAGGGTACAGAAGTAAAAACAATTAAATGGTTACGGTAAAAATATACTAGCCGTAGATAAAAGGGGGTATATTCGTGGGTAATGTGATTGATTTAGATGCAAAGAATTATAAAAGCTTATTGAAAAATTATATTGAGACACAAGATGAAAAATTTTTGTATCGAGCAGAGCAAATAAGCAAATCATTTCTTAAGAATAATATTTTACCAGAGGAAATAGTTAATTTGCATATGCAAGCATTGGACGAATTATACCCAAGTTTATCAGGGGAATTTCAACGTTCCATGAACTTTTTATTGGAGACAATGATTTCTTATGGTTTGGCACACCAAGAGTTTCAAACATTAAGAGAGGAGCAATTAGCATTAAAATCCCAAATAGCTGTTGCAGCTAGTATGCAAGATACATTATTGGCAACCTCAAAACCCAATATTGAAGGATTGGATATTGGTGTAATAAGTGTGCCTGCAAATCAAATGAACGGAGATTATCATCATTTTATTGAAAGCAACGATGGTTCAATTGGCATTGCTTTAGCGGATGTAATTGGAAAAGGTGTACCCGCAGCATTGTGTATGTCGATGATTAAGTATTCCATGGACAGTTTTCCAGAAAACGCGATGCAGCCGAAGTCAATCCTGGAGAATTTAAATCGAGTAGTGGAACGGAATGTAGATCCAAGTATGTTTATTACGATGTTCTACGCACAATATCAGCCAAAAGATAACAAGCTCCACTATGCTTCAGCAGGGCATGAACCTGGATTTTATTACAATGCTAAACGAGACAAATTTGAAGAAATTGAAGCAAAAGGGTTAGTATTGGGTGTCTCATTAGATGCTAAATATCATCAATATAATTTACATATAAATAAAGACGACATGATCATTTTACTAACAGATGGAGTTACTGAGTGCAGACAAGGTGAACGTTTTATTGAAAGAGAAGAAGTCCTTAACGTTATTCGGGATCATGCTCATTTGTCAGCGCAGGAAATGGTTGATCGCGTATACAAATATTTTCAACGCCTGCAAAATTTTCAATTAAGAGATGATTTTACGTTAATAATCTTGCGAAAAGATGTTTAATTCGCCATTCAAACGGGTAAAAAATTTTAACGCACTCATGAATCAGAAATCCATTTATTTTGTTATAAATGATTGTTAGCTAGCCTCAAATAGTCAAAATGCATTGTTTAGGAGGATGTTCATGAATTTGGATATTAATGTTACGAATTTAAATGATAAATCAACTTGTGCTGTTGCTGGAGAAATTGATATATATACAGCTCCAAAGTTGAAGGAAGCAATTCTTCCATTAACAAAACAAAAAGGACAGTTAGTGGAAGTAGATTTAGAAAATGTCAGTTATATGGATAGTACCGGATTAGGAGTCTTTATTAGCGCATTAAAATCTACAAAAGAAAATGATAGTCAATTGAAACTAGTAAACTTACAAGATCGTGTACTACGTTTGTTTAACATAACAGGACTGAATGAGATTATGGACTTAAATTCAACTATTCATGGGGGGAAGTGAGCGATGGAGCCATTTGATTTTATCGAGATGAAGTTTCCTGCAAAAGCAGATTATGTAAGTGTTGCCCGATTAAGTACAGCTGGGATTGCTAATAGAATAGGATTTTCATATGAAGATATTGAGGATTTAAAGATAGCGATATCAGAGGCTATAACAAATACTGTCACACATGCTTATGATGGAGCAGAACAAGGGGAAGTCACTATTGGCTTTGGTATTTATGAGGATCGATTAGAAGTAATGGTTGCAGATCACGGCGGAAGCTTTAACTTGAAAGAAATTAAAGGTGGAATTGGACCATATAAAAACACAGAACCAATTGAAAACTTACGCGAAGGTGGGTTTGGTCTCTTTTTAATTAATGCGTTAATGGATAAAGTAGAGATTAATAGCAATCATGGCGTAATTGTATTAATGACTAAATATTTAGGTGAAACTGAGGTGGGGTTTAATGACCAAATCTCAACCACGCAATAAAGGACAAGACGAGGTTTACGATTGGATTAACTATTTACAGAAAGACCCAAGAGATGAAGAAATCCAAGAAAGGATAGTTCTGTTTTATAAGGAGCTTGTAGAATCACTCGCAAGGAAATATTCAAAAAACAGCAGCATTCAAGAAGATCTTGTACAAGTTGGGATGATCGGTTTATTAGCGGCAGTTAGGAGATTCGACTCTACATTTGGTAAATCTTTTGAGTCGTTTGCTATTCCAACTATTATTGGAGAAATTAAGCGATTTATTCGAGATAAAACGTGGAGTGTTCATGTTCCGCGCCGTATTAAAGAAATGGGGCCTAAAATTAAAAAAGCTGTGAATGAGCTTACGAATGAAAACCAGCAATCGCCTACAATATGCGAAATAGCAAACTACTTAAGAGTATCAGAAGAGGAAGTTCTAGAAACGATGGAAATGGGGAGAAGCTATAAGGCACTTTCTGTAGATCGGAAAATTGAAGCCGATTCTGATGGCAGTACAGTTGCTATTTTAGATCTTGTGGGAAATAAGGAAGATGGTTATGATAACATTGATGATAAAATGTTGCTAGAAAAGATTCTTCCTGTTTTATCTGATCGGGAACAACAAATATTAAAAGCTACGTATTTTGATAATATGAGTCAGAAGGAAACAGGAAAGCTGTTAGGCATTTCTCAAATGCATGTGTCTCGGTTACAACGCCGTGCTTTAAGGAAGCTTCGTGAAACTATCCAATCTGAGAGCGCGGAGGTTTTTGATTGAATATGACAGACAGAACGGTACAAGTTTCTATTTATCAAAAAGCAAAAAAGAATAATTACTATTGTGGAGATAGCTTTTTTTATGCAGAATCAGAAAATGAATTTATTTGTGCCCTAGCAGATGGTTTAGGTAGCGGAGAATTTGCGAAAGAATCATCAGAGATTGTTATTGATATTATTAGAAATAATATTCACACCACTGTGGAACAATTAATTATGAAGAGTAATAAAAAATTAATGGGCAAACGGGGAGTCGTTTTAGGCATTTTGAAAATTAATTTCAAAGAACAAAGCTATTCCTTTTCATCCATTGGCAATATAGGTATTATGACAGTCAGAAAGGGTCAGAAAAGAAAGCGTAATATCCCAAATTCTGGTTATTTGGCGGGATATCATAGACCATTTAAAGTAGTACAGGAAAAACTGGAAGCGAATATGAATTTTATTATGTTCTCAGATGGTGTATTGGATAAAGATTTAGCACGAAATTATTTTTTTTACTCAGATGTTCAGGAAATCACAAAAGCTTTTGCAGCAAATGATGGTGGGACAAGGGAGGACGATACAACATTAATAGCATTAAAGTATAATGGGCGCTAAAAGGGCTGTACACTGTGTCAGTCTTTTTTTTATTCTTTTATCAAATAGGAAAAAGGAAATTTTTTTGATAAAATAGCTTTACACGTAAGTGATGGTTCAAAACGATTTTGGACATGTACTAAAGGAGGAACAACTAAATTGGAAGCGAATATTAACCAATGGGTTGCCAAAGAATCCAAAGTAAATACGAATATTGTAGAAAAAGTGATAACACTAATTAATGAGGGAAATACAGTCCCATTCATTGCTCGTTATCGTAAAGAGATGACTGGGGGATTAGACGAAGTACAAATTAAACTTATTCAGGATAAATGGCAGTATGCTGTAAATCTTGCCGAACGCAAAGAAGAAGTTATTCGCTTGATTAGCGAACAAGGCAAATTGTCAGAAGAACTGGAACATGAAATTAAAGCTGCAACCCAATTACAACGCGTAGAGGATTTATATCGTCCATACAAACAAAAACGACGCACAAGAGCAACCATCGCAAAAGAAAAAGGGCTGGAACCATTAGCAGAGCAGATTTGGTTACAAGATATTTCCGATATCTCACTTGAAGCTGAGAAATACTTAAATGAAGATAATAAATTACATAAAATTGATGATGTTTTAGCAGGTGTAAATGATATTATTGCAGAATGGATTTCAGATGATCCAGGGTTTCGCGATTTTATAAGGGAAGAAACATTCAAAAGAGGAATGATTCATACAGAGGCAAAAGATAAAGAAAAAGACGAAAAAAGTGTTTATGAAATGTATTATGACTATAACGAAGCGGTTCGTTCCATGGTTTCTCATCGTATTTTAGCAATAAACCGCGGAGAAAAAGAGGAAGTTTTAAAAGTTGTTATTGAACCACCTCTAAATCGTATTATAGAATATTTACAGAATAAGATAATTGATAATCATGTAAATGGAAAATGCGTTGAAATCTTGCAAGGTGCAATCGAAGACGGATACAAGCGTCTTATTCAACCATCCATCGAACGTGAATTACGTAATCTTTTAACAGAAAAAGCAGAAACACATGCGATAGACATTTTTTCCAAGAACCTGAAAAATTTATTGCTTCAGCCGCCACTAAAAGGGAAAACAGTGTTGGGAGTGGACCCAGCTTTTCGTACTGGGTGCAAGCTAGCTATTGTAGATGAAACAGGGAAAATGCATGGAGTTAGTGTGATGTATCCAAATGCCCCTAAAAATGACAAGGTTGGAGCTGAAAAAGTGGTTATGGAGTTTATCAACACCTATCAAATTGAATTAATCGCTATCGGCAATGGGACAGCATCACGGGAAACAGAGCAATTTATATCTGAAGTGATAACTAAAAATCAATTAAGTATTCCTTATATCATTGTTAATGAATCAGGAGCCAGTGTTTATTCTGCATCTAAATTGGCACGTGAAGAGTTCCCTGACCTGCAAGTTGAAGAAAGAAGTGCAGCCTCTATTGCTCGCCGAGTACAAGATCCCCTTGCAGAACTGGTGAAAATTGATCCTAAATCAATCGGCGTTGGTCAATACCAACATGATGTAAGCCAGAAAGCATTAAATGAATCATTATCATTTGTTGTAGAAACTGCAGTGAATCAGGTTGGTGTCAATGTAAACACAGCTTCTTCATCACTTCTGGAACATGTTGCTGGCTTGAGTAAAACTGTTGCTAACAACATTGTAAATGAGCGAAATGACTCAGGTAAATTTGTTAACAGAAAGCAACTTAAAAAGATTCCGAGACTGGGTGCTAAAACGTATGAACAGGGAATAGGATTTTTACGTATTTTGGATGGAGAAAACCCATTAGACCGAACACCTATTCATCCTGAAAGTTATAAACATACAGAAAATCTTTTAAAAATGCTTGGCTGTGAATTGGGCGATATTGGGACAGACAAACTTCGCAAGCAACTGAATGAAATAGATAAACAAGAGATAGCTGAAAAATTGGAGATAGGTTTACCAACTTTAGTCGATATCATGCGTGCACTAAGTCGTCCGGAACGTGATCCCCGCGATGATCTCCCTGCTCCTTTATTAAAACAAAATGTAATAAATATGGAAGATTTAAAACCAGGTATGGAGTTGCAGGGTACCGTTAGAAATGTTGTAGACTTTGGCGTATTTATTGATATAGGAGTAAAACAAGATGGTTTGGTGCATATTTCTAAAATGGCAGACAAATTTGTAAAACACCCTATGGATATTGTTTCAGTAGGTGATGTTGTCACGGTATGGGTGGAGAATGTTGATGTAAATAAAGGAAGAATTTCCTTGTCTATGGTTGAACATAAGGACAGCAAAAAGAATGCCCAATAGAAAAAGACTGTCAACAAAAAGTATAAAAGAAACTGTACCTAAACACGAAATATTTAGGTACAGTTCAGCTTTTTGGGGCAGTCTTTTTTATTTAGAAGTCTCAGCTTCACTTGCAGCTTCTACTTCACTCATTGTAATGCCAAGTGCTTTTGCTACACCTTCCCCATATGCAGGGTCAGCTTTGTAGCAATGTTCAATGTGGCGAATTTTAATATGTTTCTCAACGCCTTCCATCTCACGAGCAGTATTTCCAAACAACCGTTCTTTTTCTTCATCATTCATAAGATTGAATAGACGGCCCGGCTGCTCGAAATAGTTGTCATCATCTTCTCTAAAGTTCCAGCGGTCGCCATCACCATGGATGGGAAGCGCCGGCTCTTTATGTTCGGCTTGTTCTTGCCATTCACCATAACTGTTTGGTCCATAGCCAATTCTGCTTCCATGGTTATTATCAACTCTCATAGCTCCATCACGATGATAACTGTGGAATGGACATTTTGGCTGGTTTACTGGAATTTGGTGATGATTCACACCAAGACGATAACGCTGAGCGTCTCCATAAGAAAACAATCTACCCTGCAGCATTTTATCCGGTGAGAAACTGATTCCAGGGACGACATTCGCAGGTGTAAAGGCAGCTTGCTCTACTTCTGCAAAATAGTTTTCAGGATTTCGGTTTAATTCCATTTCCCCAACTTCAATAAGTGGAAAATCCTTTTTATACCAAACCTTTGTAAGATCAAATGGGTTATATGGCATGTTATTCGCTTGCTCTTCTGTCATTACCTGAATGTACATTTTCCACTTAGGGAAATTACCTTTTCCTATGTTCTCATATAGATCATTCTGGTGACTCTCTCTATCTTTTCCGATCAGTTCCTCTGCTTCCTGGTCGGTTAGATTTTCAATCCCTTGCTGTGAGCGCATGTGGAACTTGATCCATACACGTTCGTTGTCATCATTAATCATACTAAATGTATGGCTTCCAAAACCGTGCATGGTTCGATATGATTTCGGAATTCCACGATCACTCATAACAACTGTTACTTGATGCAAAGCTTCAGGAAGTGATGTCCAAAAATCCCATTTATTATTTGCACTTCTCATATTTGTTCGAGGATCACGTTTTACTGCGTGGTTAAGATCTGGGAAAATAAGTGGGTCCCTATGGAAGAATACAGGAGTATTATTGCCGACAAGATCCCAATTTCCTTCCTCTGTATAAAAACGTAATGCGAAGCCACGTATATCTCGTTCTGCATCTGCTGCTCCGCGCTCCCCTGCTACAGTCGAAAATCGAGCAAACATGTCCGTTTTTTTTCCGACTTCTGAAAATATTTTCGCTTTTGTATATTTTGTTATGTCGTTTGTTACTGTAAATGTACCATAAGCACCTGACCCCTTAGCGTGCATTCTACGTTCAGGAATAACTTCTCTGTCAAAGTGAGCTAATTTTTCAAGGAACCAAACATCTTCCAGCAACATTGGCCCTCTAGCACCCGCGGTCTTTGAATTTTGATAGTCACTAACTGGAGCACCAGCCGCAGTAGTTAACCTGTTTGTATTTTTTTTATTTTCACTCATTGGCGAAAACTCCTCCCCTTCATTTGATTATCAAATTCTATATCTAATTATAATGCAAACATTATAAAAGTCAATATTTAATTATAATTATTTTAAATAAACCATTAAAGTATGTATGTAAACGAATAAGCGGTATTTTCTATTAACTACTAATTGAATATATGCTAGAATAATTAATAATATTAATGAGAAAAAACAGGAAAAACGATAAATGAATATACGAGGGAGAAGGATCTTTAAATGGACCTGCTAAATGATGAAAAATCTTTATGGTATTTTGTTAATGAGATATCAAAAAAGCACTTTCAAAAACCTTTTCAACATGATGTAAAGTTCAATAACCGGCTTAGGACAACTGGCGGTCGCTATATTCCTGCTCAAAAAAAGATCGAATTGAATCCGAAATATGTAATTGAATTGGATGTGAATGAGTTCATCGGCATTATTAAACATGAACTATGTCATTATCATTTACATATAGAAGGGAAGGGGTATAGGCATGGTGATAAAGAATTTAAAGACCTATTAAAGCGTACACGTTCACCGAGACACTGCCGTCCATTGCCATCTAATATAAATAATTATAACCATCGATATAGATGTGAACGTTGCAACGGTATATATAAGAGGATTCGGCGAGTAGATGTAAAAAAATATAGATGCGGGAAATGTAATGGGAAGTTAACAATTATGAAATATTGAATGAAGTTTTTTTAAAGACTAAAAGGTTATTTATAGAATTAAATTGAATGTAACTCAAACTAATATTAATCATTTAATGATATATTGTTTGCTTATAAGCAAAATAAACATTACAACATAATTATGTTAAAGTTAATCTTTAATAGAATTTACTGCTCAGTTATTAATAAAATTTATTTTTGGGTTTTTATTGACGAAATTTGCTATACGTGTTAAATTAAATAGGTCCTTGTGAGGCAAACGCCTCTAAAGAAAAATAAAATCAAAAAGATGTTGACAATGATATGGAATTGTTGTAATATATAAAACGTTGCAATTATATATGACGTTTTTCAGCAACATTAAACACAAGTGGATATTATTAAAGGTTTATTGATATCATTCCACAGTAGCTCAGCGGTAGAGCTATCGGCTGTTAACCGATCGGTCGTAGGTTCGAATCCTACCTGTGGAGCCAGTTGGAGAAGTACTCAAGTGGCTGAAGAGGCGCCCCTGCTAAGGGTGTAGGTCGTGAAAACGGCGCGAGGGTTCAAATCCCTCCTTCTCCGCCATTAACATCTGGCCCGTTGGTCAAGCGGTTAAGACACCGCCCTTTCACGGCGGTAACACGGGTTCGAATCCC
>NZ_JFBD01000021.1 GCF_000709085.1 Virgibacillus alimentarius
AAAAAAAAGCCAAATCCACCTTTGGGATTTGGCTTTTTTATTATTGTAGTGCTGCTTTTGCTTTATCTGCTAACTGTGCAAATGCATCTTCATCATGAATTGCAAGTTCCGACAACATTTTGCGGTTTACTTCAATGCCAGCTAGTTTCAGTCCATGCATCATTTTGCTATAAGATAGATCATTAGCACGTGCAGCTGCATTAATACGTGTAATCCATAGTTTGCGAAAATCACGCTTTCTTTGTCGACGGTCACGATATGCATACTGACCTGATTTCATTACTTGTTGTTTAGCTGTTTTAAATAAAGTGCGTTTAGATCCATAATAACCTTTTGCTAGTTTAAGCACGCGTTTACGACGTTGACGCGTTACAATTCCACCTTTTACACGTGGCATAGTAATTCCCTCCCGATATGAATCGAATTTATTATTTTCATTTTTTTAGCGTTAGCTGCTATCCTTCTTATTTAGGAAGCATATTCTTAATCCGTCTGTAATCTCCAGCAGAAACTAAAGTTGACTTACGCAATTTACGTTTTTGCTTCTGTGATTTATTTGCAAACAAATGACTTGTATATGCATGCGAACGTTTCAACTTACCAGTTCCTGTTCTTCTAAATCTTTTTTGAGAACCTTTATGAGTTTTCATTTTAGGCATATAAATTTCCTCCTCGTAATGTTTGAACACTCTATCATAAGATGAATGATTTATTTTTCACTGTTAGGAGCTAGCATCATAAACATATTACGACCTTCCATTTTTGCTTTGGATTCAATAGTTGCAATGTCTTTGACTTCATCTGCTAAACGGTCTAATACTTCTTGACCTAACCCCTTATGTGTAATCGCACGACCGCGGAATCGAACGGAAGCTTTAACTTTATCACCTTTTCCAAGGAATTTTCTTGCATTTCTTAATTTGGTATTAAAATCATGATCGCCAATTCCAGGTGTAAAACGAACCTCTTTTACATTGATTACTTTTTGTTTTTTTCGAGCTTCCTTTTCTTTCTTTTGCTGTTCGTAACGATATTTTCCGTAGTTCATTACACGACAAACTGGTGGTTTTGCATTTGGAGCAACCAAAACTAAATCTAAATTTCTCGTCTGAGCGATTTCTAATGCTTCAGAACGTGATTTCACCCCAAGCTGATCACCATTCGAATCAATAAGACGCACTTCTTTAGCACGAATTTTTTCATTGACATTCATTTCTTTGCTAATATCCAGCCACCTCCAAATTTTTTCTCCTACCATTACTTTAAGCTTCATGTTTCTTAAAGTTATCGATCTATTATTGACAAGCGACTATGATGTTAAGCATAGAAGGATACATCATGTTTCCAGACAAAAATGTGTCGGTACAATATGCACCCACACGTCTCCATTTATCTTTAAGAAGTTTGGAACCAGTTGACTGCATTTTACTGCGTCAATCAGGTGAGAAGCGGGTGCTTCTACTTGTCTCAGATCTTTTACTATTCAATTCAACTTCATAAGGATATCATTTCTTATAAGAACTGTCAAATTTTTATTTTATTAATGTGTAATCCCATGTCAATAAACGGAGAATAGATAAACTATCTATTTCTCCGTTCCTTCCTAATTTTTGTGTATTACTCTAGTATTCCCAACAATATCATGTAATCCTTGCTTCTCTGGGGTAAAGGCTACCACAGCATATAACAAAAAGAGTAAGGCCATTGCCCTATAAATAAATCTTCCTATCACTTCGCGAAAAAGTAAATCACTCCACTTTAAGTCTTTATCATCTATTCGAATAACCCGAAGTCCAAATACCATTTTACCAATCGTTTGTCCGTAAACTTTCGTCATTAATAAAAAATAGATATAAAAAACGAATACACTAACGATACCATTTAAAGTCCAAAACCCAATATCGATCCTGCCGTCCCCAACAAACTTTAATGGACTTAGTAATATTCCATTAATGCTAAAAATAACAATTAGGTCAGTTATATAAGCCCAGAAGCGCATCCAAAAACCTGCATAGCGCTTTTTTTCACTTTCAATTTTATCGTCAGTACCCCGATTATATTCAGACTCACTTTCAACATGATTATTTTTTTGGTAATCACTCACAATGGCACCCCCTCACTTGGAATATAAATACATAGCACGTGGTCCATCGGAATTTCTAATTTGATCCATTATTCCGCTTAATCGACCATCTGATTTAAACATACTTTGCGCGGAAGCCCCAATTAGTTGCTTGAAATTATAGCTTGTTTCATATTCAATAACGCTTGCACCTTTTAAATCATGATCCTCTTCCATTAAAGCTACTGTATCTTCTAACGTTCCTAATTCATCAACTAAATTATTTTCTTTCGCTTGTTTACCTGTATATACTCGACCGTCACCAAGCTTTCTAACTTTACTTTCTGGCATGCCACGTCCATCTACTATAACTTGGACAAACTCATCATAGAGTTCGTCAATCATGGTTTGTAATATTTCTTTTTCCTCATCTTTCATCTTCCTTGAAGAGGACATTATATCTTTATATTCACCACTTTTAATTGTGTTAAAATCAATGCCATATTCATCGGCTAATTCAGCAAAATTAATACTTTCCATAATGACGCCTATAGAGCCGGTTAATGTTGCGGGATTAGCCACGATTTTATCAGCCGGGGCAGCAACATAATAACCTCCTGACGCAGCTGTATTCCCCATGGATACATACACAGGCTTTTCTGTCTCTTCCTGAATTTTAGTGACTTTTTCATGTATTTCTGCACTCTCAACGACTCCACCACCCGGGGAATTGATACGCAAAATAATTCCATCTACACTTCTATCCTTACCGGCTTCATCAACCATTTTTAAAAAACGTTTATGATCGTAACCAGGGGAATTGAACATAGAATGAGACCCAGTATCTTGAATAACGCCTTCTAAATTCAAGACAGCAATTTTATTTCTAGTTCCTTGTTTTCCTTTATCAATAACTGTTTCTTTAAAAGCTACCTCATCTTCACTAAATAAATCTTGAAAATCTGTAGTGGCCGCTGTGGTCGATAGTTGAACAACTATGGAGATGACAAATAGTCCAGCTGCTATACCAAGCGCTAACCAACGCTTTCCATCCATTTACCGTTCCACCTTTCTTCATATGTCAATAGACTCATCCAAAATCCTTAAGCATGGAGTGAGTCTTGAAGTTTTTATTTTCGCAATGTTTTACCTTCAATTTCTTGTTTCATCAATTCTTCAAAATCATTGTAAGGCACTGTTTCAGATTTCTTTTCACCATATCTTCTTACATTGACAGCATTATCCTCAATCTCATTGTCTCCGACAACTAATGCGAATGGGATCTTTTGTGTTTGAGCTTCTCTAATTTTATAGCCAATTTTTTCATCCCGCTCATCAACCGCAACCCTTACACCTTGTAATCGGAGTGTATCCGCAACACCCTTTGCATAATCTAAATGGGCTTCTGATGAAACCGGGATAATTTTAGCTTGTACCGGTGCCAGCCATGTAGGAAAAGCTCCTTTATATTCTTCTAGTAAAAAGGCTACAAATCGTTCCATCGTTGAAACAACCCCGCGGTGAATAACAATAGGGCGATGTTCTTTTCCATCTTCACCTATATAAGTGAGATCAAATTTTTCTGCTGCTTGATAATCTAGTTGAACGGTTGATAATGTTTCATCTTTGCCTAAAGCTGTCTTTACTTGTACATCTAATTTTGGACCATAAAAAGCTGCTTCGCCAAATGCTTCAACATAGTCGACCTGCATATCTTCCATTGTTTCCTTCAACATGGCTTGCGCTTTATCCCACATTTCATCATTATCAATATATTTTTCCTTATCTTCTGGATCACGATACGATAAGCGGAAATAATAATCGTTGATACCAAAGTCTTGATATACCCTCTGTATTAGTTTTACAACACGGATAAATTCGTCTTTTAATTGATCCGGACGCGCAAAAATATGTGCATCATTTAATGTCATCCCGCGCACTCGCTGTAATCCCGCTAAGGCTCCTGACATTTCATAACGGTGCATTGTACCAAGTTCTGCTATTCGAACTGGCAAACTACGATAACTATATAATTGATTTTTATAAACCATCATATGATGCGGGCAGTTCATGGGACGTAATATCAATTCTTCATTATCCATTTCCATGATAGGAAACATATCATCATGATAATGATCTAAATGTCCACTCGTTTTATATAAATCAACACTTCCCAGTACAGGTGTATAAACATGGTCATAACCTAATTTTTCTTCTATATCCACAATATATCGTTCAATAATTCGCCGTATAGTAGCTCCTTTTGGCAGCCACATCGGCAAGCCTTGTCCAACCTTTTGGGATATAGTAAAAATCCCCAATTCTTTTCCGAGTTTTCGGTGGTCACGTTCTTTTCGTTCTTCTAAAAGTTTTAAATAGTCATTCACTTGGCTTTTCTTTTCGAAAGCTGTTCCATATATACGTTGTAATTGCTGGTTGTTACTATCTCCTCGCCAGTAAGCCCCAGAGATACTTAATAATTTAAAGGCTTTAATTTTACTTGTCGAAGGAACATGAACGCCTCGGCATAAATCAAAAAATTCACCTTGTTTATAAATGGACACTTGTTCATTTTCAGGAATTGCATCAATTAATTCCAGTTTTAAATTGTCATCAATTTCTTTAAACATTTCTCTTGCTTCCTGACGGGATACTTCGATTCTTTCAATTGCTAAATTTTCGTCAATAATGCGCTGCATTTCTTTTTCAATTTTAGGCAAATCTTCAGGTGTTAAAGAATAATCCATTTCCATGTCATAATAGAACCCTTCTTCGATTACCGGACCTACCCCAAATTTAACATCTTTGTATATGCGCTTAATTGCCTGGGCCATCAAGTGGGCAGCAGAATGACGCATAATTTCGATACCTTCATCATTCTTATATGTAATGATTTCTATTTTTCCATCCTGTGATAGTTGTGTTTTTAAATCAATAAGTTCTCCATCTAACTTTATTGCCAAAGCTTGTTTTTTTAAGCCTGAAGAAATCGATTCTGCAATTTCTTCACCGGTTGTTCCCATTGGAAACTCTTTATTTGCTCCATCTGGGAAAGTGATTGTTATGTTTGACATTTTTACCTTTACACTCCTTTTTGCAATCTTTCTATAATTTAAAAAAGCTCGTCCCTCTGCATTAAATGCAAAGGGACGAGCGTTGATCACGTGGTTCCACCCTATTTTCCATGTTCTTATCTAACTAAGAAATGGCTTCATTATCTTTAACGCAGAATATTCGCTGCTATCTACTGCAAATTTCGATAACAGAGTTCAAAGGTGGTAATTATTTGTATGTATATAGGAAGTTTTCAGCAGGTAGCTCCCCTCTCTTATATATACTTAAAAACAAATAATCTTATCCTTATCAATACTTATGACTATCATGAAATTATAATTTATATTATAGCCTTAGCTGATTTTAAATGCAAGCACCTCTAATAATTTTTTACATGGTGCGGAAAAGGAAAATTGCGAATTGGTTCAAATTCCACTTTTTCTTGAAAAACATTCATAACGGTCGATGTTTTTGGTTCAGAAGGATAATCACCATAAATTTTTATTTTTGCTGGAGCCATAGCTATTAATGGAGATAAATTTAATTCGTCTATATCTAAACCGACAATATATAGTGGTTCTTTTCTGGTAATTTCCCGTAGTTCCAGCGTCGAAAATTTTTTGCCATTAGATTTAAAAAAAGAAAATGAACTGCCTTGGAGAATATAAATCTCCCTATACCCTGGTTCTTTTTTTACTATATATTCACGTAACATATTGATAAATGCTTGATGGTCCTCCTCCCTTTTAAATTCCTCAATGGCCAAGCCAACATAATGGATTAATTCTTTTTTAAAAAATTTCAAACGAAAATTAACGATAGAATCATAATGAACCGTTTCCGTGTTTTTGATATTCTCCATAAATACTGCATGAAGTGTTTGACTAGGATCCTGATTATTTTTGACCCTTAAGCAATCATCATCTTCTCCTGTAAAAATCCAATGGCTTAAATCTAAAATACGTTCTATCTCATCCGTGTTTTTAAAATAATACTTTTCCATGATAATATTTCTCATCATGTCAGACAATCGATGTGTAATCAGCACATCTACCATTGATTTTGCAATTGCAACAATAGATTGGTTATTAACTATTTTATCATTGAATTGTAATCGATTCCCCCAATCTTTATGTACTGTCCAGTACAGCTCGGTATTCTTGTTATAACGAAATAAATGCTCACAAAATGTTATAATTTCTTTATTCGATTCAAAATATACTTCCAACAAATCAACATCACCCTCATCCACAACCAAACTGTTACATTATATGGACGAGGCTCTTAAAAAATGACTGAAAATTAATCATCTTTCTAAGAAAGTATTGACTAGATGCCATAAAAAAGCTGATATAAAAGGATTATTCCCTCTTATACCAGCTATAAAAATTCTTATTTATCACGTCTGTTTTCCCCGTCTAAACTTACTTCTTTACTTACTTGTTTAATTCTTTCAATTACTCTCCCAGCTTTCACTTCTTCTACGCCACCCCGATTTGTATTTGCCAAATGCTGTTCCAACTGTTTTAAATTGTAGTTTGAAGTAAAGAAAACTGGTAATTGCTCCATCATTCGATATTGTAAAATAGAGCCAAGAATTTCATCACGGATCCAAGCTGATTGGGTTTCCGCACCAATATCATCAAACATAAGGACATCCGTATTTTTAAAATAGTCTATTTTTTCGTTTATTGAATTATCTTGAATTGATGTTTTAATCTCTCTAACAAACTCAGGCATATAAATTAACATAGATGAAATATTTAGTTCCTTTAGTTTATTAGCAACCGCTCCAAGGAAATAAGTTTTCCCTACTCCAAATGGACCTGTCAAATACAGTCCTTTTGCTGGTAATTCTGTTTTTGCAAGTTCGAGGAATTGGCTTGTTTCCCGAATAGCTTGACTTCTATCAAGTGTTACATCAATTTTGTCGTATGTTGCCTGCAGAATTTCCTTAGGCATATACAAGCTTTGTATCAGGTTCTGCTGCTTCTTTTGTTTTTCAAATAGAACGTTTTGATGACACTTTTCATAAATAAGCCGAAGCTCCCCATTCTCCACATGTAAAATGGGAGAGTATCCCGGGAGGATATTGATACATCCCTTTAAGGATGAACAATGATTACATTGCTTGGATTGGGATTTATATTCATATAATTTCATTAAATTTTTTTCGATTTCTTTTTGATTTACCTTGTTTAATGTAAGAAATTCCGTAACCTCAGGATCCTTTAAAACTTCCCTTTTGATATTAGTATAATGTTCTTGAAAGGATTTATTTTTCTTCATCCACTTTTTTAATGAAGCTTGTATCGGTTCCATATCAATCATCCTTGCAAATGATTATTTTGTTTATTACTAGAGTGCTTTCGTAGAAGTTCCATAAGTTCTTCTTTCTCTTTCTCCTCATTAACTGCTTGCTGATTTGTTTTTTCATTACGTTTTGATGTTTCTTTTTCTTTCTTTTTTCTTTCCTTAAACCAATCCGGTATAACTTCATTTGATTTAGACTTTGTATTTCTGAACTTATTCGTTTTTGAATACTTTTGATATCTCTCGGTTTCTCTTTTCGCAAAGGCCATCGCTTCCTTAGCACTTTTTAAGTTTGCACGTGACCAATGACTTGCTATTTTTTCTAAATAAGCTTTAGAAAGTTTCATATTGGATTGAAGTAAGACATAATGAATGAGTACGTTCATGACTGGTGCAGGTAATCCTTGCGTAGTCATTACTTCCTGTATAGCTCGCATATCTTGTATAGAAGCATGGTTCCCACTTGAAAGATCCTCTAACAATTGTTTAGGAGATATTGTTTCTAATTCATAAATAAGTTGTTCTTCTTTCGTAGCAGCTTTTAAATTTGTTGGCTGATTCGGGTTACTAACTTTATCTGTTAATTGAATCTTTGTATTATTTTGCTGTGTTTTAAACAAATCTTGACATGCTGCTTTGAATTCTTCGGGATCCAATATATTTTCATCTGTAAGTGCCCATAAAATAGCTTTTTCTATTTCATGTGTTGCTAAATCATACAGAAGCCTCATCTGTGAAATCAATTTTCTATTACTTTTAGTTAATATTTTTTTCACAGGAATCATACGTTGCTTTAACATTTGTTCAATCCAAGTAAAATCAATATTACTTATTCTAGGAGACTGTTCTATTTGATTATCTGCTATCGGCTTTTTACTTTCGAAAGATGGATAAAATGTTTGATATACATCTTCAAACGATACGGTGATGTTTTTCCCATAATCATGCATGTGACAGCGAGCATAGTGCCTTTTAAGATGGCTAAACTTCATCTCTCCAACATGATGGTATAAGAGCTCGGATAGCATTCCATCACTAAAAAATTCTTGTGGGGAAAAAGGGCTTTGTAAAATATACGTATATTTATTTTTATCCGTTTGATACGTTTTTAGCAAACCAATACCTTCTAGCCTAAGTCTTGCTTGGTAAATTGCATCCAATGGAATGTTTAAATAATTCATTAATGTATGATGTGTTTGTGGTTCTTCATTAGATTGAAGCTCTATTTCATGTAATAACGTTTGATATAATATAACAGCCTGCATGCCAATTAAAGGTTGATATAAATGGGTTAGCGATTTGGTATAATCGATTGCAAGATTCCCTTTTAATAAAACATAATACCCATCAACAGGTAAAATTTTCCCTATATAATTCATTTAATATTAATCCTTCCTTTAAGCTCTACTAAAAAGTAAAACCGTTCAAAAAACAATTGGTATTAGGTATTACCGTTATCTGTAGTATTAATTAAATCTTTTAGCTCATCTAAAAACACACTCAGATCTTTAAATTGACGATAAACGGAGGCAAAACGAACATAGGCCACTTCATCAACATCAGACAGACGATTCATGACCATTTCGCCTATATCTTTACTATCTATTTCCGAACAACCAGTATTACGTACTTCTTTTTCTACGTCAAGGGCAATTGCCTCAATTTTTTCCATAGGAACTGGACGTTTTTCACAAGCCTTTATTAAACCACGAACTAATTTTTCTCTGCTGAATTCCTGACGGGCTCCGTCTTTTTTTACTACGATTAATGGTATTTCTTCAATCCGTTCAAATGTTGTAAATCGAAAACCACATCGCTCACATTCCCTTCGTCTCCGAATGGATTGTCCCTCTTCGATTGGTCTCGAATCCAATACTCTAGTACTCTTAAACTGGCAATTTGTACACTTCATACCTGCTATCCCCCCTTTTATAAGGAAAATTACTATGTATATATTTTTTCAAACAAGGACTATTTTATTTAAAGATATATCTTTTATTTTAACATGTTTTATTTAAATCCACTAATAAGAAAATGATTGCAAATCTTGAATAAACCCAAGAAAAGCAATCATTTTCTAAACTTATACTTTTTAAATATTCACTTTTTCACGTAGGTAACTTCCTACATATTTCGTTAAATCAACTACGCGCTTTGAATAACCCCACTCATTATCATACCATGCTAACACTTTTAATTTATTATCTCCCATTACAAGTGTAGATAAACCATCTATGATTGCAGAATAATCCGTAGTTGTGTAATCAATGGATACGAGCGGTTCATCACTATATTTGATAATTCCATGTAATTCATTATTGGATGCTTGCTTCAATGCGTCATTAACCATATCCGTTGTTACATCCTTTTCAACATCAATAACCAAATCCACTAATGAAACATTAGGCGTTGGGACACGTAAGGCCATCCCATGCAATTTCCCATTTAAATGAGGTAAAACTTCACCTAGTGCCTTTGCAGCCCCTGTAGATGTTGGAATAATTGATTGTGTACATCCTCTTGCACGACGTAAGTCTTTATGTGGATTGTCTAAATTCTTTTGGTCATTTGTAAATGCATGAACAGTTGTCATTAAACCATTGACAATATTAAAGTTATCATCTAATACCTTTACCACTGGGGCTAAACAATTCGTAGTACAAGATGCATTTGATACAATATCATCTTCTTCAGGCTGATAAGTTTCCTGGTTAACCCCCATTACAATTGTTTTGTCAACTTGTTTTCCAGGTGCTGTAATGACTACCTTTTTTGCACCTGCTTGTAAATGTAGGCCAGCATCTTTCTTTGTATTAAATTTTCCAGTTGCTTCAACTACAACATCTATATTATGCTCTTTCCACGGAAGCTTTTGAGGTTCTCTTTCCTGCACAAGTGTAATTGTCTTTCCGTTTACTTCCAATGCTTGATCGAGCGCTTTCACTTCTCCATCAAAAATACCATGAACACTATCATATTTTATTAGGTGTGCAAGTGTTTCTGGAGGATAGCTGGCGTTCACAGCAACTACATCTAATTGATCATCTATAATAGCTTGACGAAATACCATTCGGCCAATCCGACCAAATCCATTAATTGCAATTCGGGTTTTACTCATTTATTGTCCTCCTATATATGTTACACAGTTTTGTTATTTGTCATAATTAGTATAACACATTTACATAAAAATGTGATTGATTTTATGTAATTTAAATATTTTGTTTATTTTGTTGTACTAAAAAGCTTAGATACAAATATCTAAGCTTTTTTTCGTTGTTGTGTTATTGTGGTTCTTTTTATATTACACCCCATGTACGTAAAAGTTTTTCTAACTGTTCATAGGAATGATGTTTTGTTCCATTATTATCAATAATTGCGTCAGCAAGCTTTGCCTTCTCTTTATTGGGAATCTGGGCTTGAATCCGTTGCTTTGCTTCTTGTTTTGAAAATCCTTCACGCTCCATTAGACGCTCTAGTTGTACGTTTTCATCTACATAAACCACTAATGTTTTATCAACATAATTCGTTAATTTATTTTCAAAAAGTAAAGGTATATCAAGTACGACACATTTTTCATCTGATTTAATATAAGCATCACGGTGTTTTAGCATTTTTTCTCGTATAGCAGGATGCACTATTTCGTTTAATTGCAGCCTTTTTTGCTCATCCGCAAAGACAATAGCGCCCAACTTCTTCCGGTCTAAAGTTTTATCCTCACGAAGTATACCCGGACCAAACTTATGAATAATTGCTTCATATGCCTTTTCTCCAGGGTCTACTACTTCCCGAGCAAGCTTATCGGCATCAATTACTGGTATATCAAAATCGTCAAACATTAAAGATACTGTGCTTTTACCACTGGCTATACTTCCAGATAGTCCTATAATTAGTCCCATGGTTTTCTCCTTTTTATTGTTTCTGGCAAGCGATACATACGTGCGTTCCACGACCTCCAACTTTCATCTTAACAATTGGTCTGCCACAATTTTTACATGGCTCGTTTTCCTGGCCATAAACAAATAATTTTTGTTGAAACATTCCCATTTCACCTTGTCCATTAACATAGGACTTTATCGTTGTTCCGCCTTGTTCAACAGCTTCCTTTAATGTCAAAATTGCTTGATCTTGAATTCCTTTGATTTCCTTTTTAGATAATCTACTAGCTTTTTTTAAGGGATGAACACCCGCTTTAAACAATGTTTCATCAACGTATATATTCCCTAAACCAGTTACAATTGATTGGTCAAGTAAAACTGTTTTTATAAAACGGTCTGTTTTATTCAATTTTTCATAGAAATAGGTTAATGTAAAATCTTTGTCAAAAGGGTCTGGACCAAGTTGATTTAATGGTTTATTTAATAATTCTTCTCCTTTGTTGACAACATGCATCGTTCCAAACTTGCGAACATCATTATAACGCAGTTCTTCATTATTATTTAATGAAAAAATAACATGTGTATGTTTCTTTATAGGTGTTGAAGCATCATCAATACTATATTTTCCTTCCATTCTTAAGTGAGAGATCAACATATAATCATCTAGGTGAAATAGTAGGAATTTCCCTTTACGGGTTATATTTTGAAATGTTTGTCCAGTTAACATGAATTTAAATTTTTCTATATCATCTGGCAGTTTGATTATATTAGACCAATAAACGGATACATTCTCTATTGTTTTATTTAATAGAAATCTTTTTAATGTGTTTTTAATTGTTTCGACTTCTGGCAATTCTGGCATATTATTTCTCCTTACTTTGCATCAAACCAGCTATATCCATACTCATAATCCGCTTTTAATGGTACATCCAGGTTGACTGTATTTTCCATAACCATTGGTACAATTTCTTTCAATTGAGTAAGTTCTGATTTTGGTGCTTCGATGATTAATTCATCATGTACTTGTAATAACATACGTGCATTTAATTGTTCATCGATTAGCTTCTCATGCAAATCGATCATTGCTTTTTTAATAATATCCGCTGCACTACCCTGAATTGGTGTATTCATCGCGGTTCTTTCAGCAAAACTGCGCCGGTTAAAATTTCTGCTAGAAATATCAGGAAGGTAACGTCTTCGATTCATTAAAGTATTAACATAACCTTTATGTTTTGCCTCCTGAACAATTTCTTCCATATATGTTTTAACTCCTGGATAGCTATCAAAATAGCGATCAATGAATTGTTTTGCCTCCTTGCGTGAAATTCCCAAATTTTGTGAGAGTCCATAATCACTAATGCCATATACGATACCAAAATTAACCGCTTTCGCTTGCCTACGCATATTACTTGTAACATCTGCTTTATCTACATGAAATACATCCATTGCAGTTTGTGTGTGTATATCAATATTATCTTTAAATGCTGCTATTAACTTTTTATCCTTTGCTATATGTGCTAATACTCGTAGTTCAATTTGAGAATAATCAGCAGCAAATATGATCCACCCCTTCTTGGAGGGGATAAAAGCTTGTCGAATTTTCCTTCCTTCTTCTAAACGAATTGGGATATTTTGTAAGTTCGGTTCAATTGAACTCAATCTTCCCGTTTGAGTTAAAGCTTGATTAAAACGTGTATGAATTTTATTCGTATTTTTATTTACCACTTTTAGCAAGCCCTCAATATAGGTAGATTGGAGTTTACCTAGCTGGCGATACAAAAGAATTTTTGGAATGATTTCATGTTCATTCTCTAGTTTTTCCAAAACGTCTGCAGCAGTTGAATAACCAGTTTTTGTTTTTTTAATAACTGGTAAGTTAAGCTTTTCAAAAAGAATTGGCCCCAATTGTTTCGGCGAGTTTAAATTAAACACTTCACCAGCTAATTCATAGACCTCTTTCTCAATCTCTTCTAGTCTAAAACTTAATTCGCTCCCCATTTCTTGCAAGCGTGCAACATCCACTTTAATGCCATAATGCTCCATTTTCCCTAAAATTAAAGCGAGAGGCATTTCTAACTCTTTAAATAACATGTATTGTTTATTAGCTTTTAATTGTTTATTCATCTCATCAATTAATGAATATAAAATAGCAGTTTTCCGCACAATGTGCTCAGCTAATACACTTTGTTCCGGAACTTTCATTTTAGCTCCTTTCCCATATACTTCTTCATCAAATAAGACTTCTTTCTTTCCATAGCGTTGTCCAACTGCCGGAATATCATGGTGATTCTCAGAAGGATTAAGTAAATAGGAGGCAAGCAGCATATCAAAGGAAATTCCTCTTAAATGAATATCTTTATTTAATAAAGCAACAACAGTCTTCTTCGCATCAAAAACATATTTAGTCATACTTTTATCTTCTGCCCACTGCTTAAATATGTTCGATTTTAAGGCAACATCCGTTGGAATGAATATAGATATTTTTTCATTCACAATACCAATGCCTTCGATCGGAGCATGATGGTAATTATCCGTGAGCATTTCGACATATAATGCTTCCTCGCCAGAAAATAAATCTTTTGTTATATGGTCAACGATCGTAAAATCAATTGTTTTGAATTCATGGTGGTCTTCCTCATTGTCAGATTGTTGATGGTCTAGCCTGCTTAGCAACGATTGAAAACCTAAATCTTTAAAGATAGAGGTTACTTTGTTTTTTGCAAAACCCTTATAAGGCAAATCTTCTAAAGTGACCTCTACAGGAGAATCGCACTTAATGGTAACAAGTTCCTTGCTCATTTTTGCATTATCTTTGTAAGTGATAAGATTTTCTTTTAATTTTTTCCCGCTAATATTATTTACGTTCACATATATTTCCTCTAAAGTTTTATATTGTTTTAAGAGTTTAATTGCAGTCTTCTGACCAATCCCTGGAACACCAGGTATATTATCTGAGTTATCTCCCATTAATGCTTTCATATCAATAATTTGATGCGGAGAAATATTCATAGTTTCTTCCATATGAGTAGGTGTGAATTGTTCTACTTCACTAATCCCCTTCTTTGTCAAGTTAACGGTAACCGAATCAGAAACAAGCTGCAGTAAGTCCTTATCACCAGAGATAATAGTGACATCCCAGTTGCGCTCTTGACCCTGAGTTGCAAGTGTTCCAATAATATCATCGGCCTCATAATTTTCAATTTGATAATGCGGTATAGAAAATGCATTTAATACTTCTTTCAACACAGGGAACTGCTCTGATAATTCTGGTGGAGTTTTTTGCCGACCACCTTTATACTCTTTATACTGCTCGTGTCGAAATGTTGTTTTACCTGCGTCGAACGCAACCAGCATGTGTGTTGGTTTTTCTTCTTCCAAAATCCGCATCAGCATGGTTGTAAAGCCATATACCGCATTCGTATAAATCCCCTTATCATTATTTAATAATGGCAGCGCAAAAAAGGCACGATAAATAATACTGTTTCCGTCAATTAAAACAAGTTTATTCGTCATCCAGCTTCCTCCTAAACTAAAGAACGTTATCAAATTATGTATTTAAAATAATTTTTCTATCTCTTAAATGATACATATATTTTACACTATTCTTGGCAAAGATAAAAATATTGAATCGTTTCAACGGAACATTCACCTTAGCCAAAGCAAAACATCCTTTCGATGAAAGGATGTTAAACTTGTTTTGGAAAATAAACCGAGAAAAGAGAGCCTTTATTTAATTCGCTTTTTACTGTGATTTTTCCGCCATGAACTTCCATGATATGTTTCACAATTGCTAATCCTAAACCTGTTCCTCCAGTATTACGGCTACGCGCCTTATCAACTCGGTAAAAACGTTCAAATATACGTGGGAGTACGTCTAGACTCATCCCGATTCCAGTATCTCTTACTTGTATTTGTAAAAAGTCCTTTGTCTCTTCAATCGTCAAAGTGATTTCTCCTTTAGCTGGTGTATAACTAATGGCATTATTTAATAAGTTTAAAATAACTTGTTTCACTTTGTCTTTATCTGCTTGAATGAAAAGGTTTTCCTCTACATTCGCATGAAATTCAATCTGATGTTGTTCTGCCTGATGTCTGATCATTGGAACAATTTCTTTCACCAAAGACGACAAGTCCACTTCAGTTATTACTAACTGAAGTCCATCTCTTTCCAGGCTGGAAAGTGTTAGTAAGTCTTCAACAAGTAATTGCAATCGATTACTTTCCTGATAAATTATTTCCAAAAACTGTTCATTTGAATGTTCTTCATTCATGGCACCGTCCATTAATGTTTCTGTAAATCCTTTAATGGAAGTTATTGGTGTTTTCAGCTCATGGGAAACATTTGCTACAAAGTCTTTTCGCATTAGCTCAAGATTCTTCAGTTCGGTAATATCATAGATAACAAGCACTGCTCCCCTCAACATGTTTTTCTCATTAAAAATTGGGGCGCCAACGATTTCCAAATAGCTTTTCTCTGAATCTTTATAATGGGTAATCGATCCTTTAACATTTTTTTCATACAGGAAAGTTTCCTGAACAACTTGGTGAATTTTTTCACTGTCCAAAACGTCGTATAATATATATCCTACATAATCCTTTGTGGTTTTTCCAAACATCGATATAAACTTACGGTTTACAAGGTGTATGAACCCTTTTTCATCTATAAGGACAAGACCGCTTTCCGTATTATCGATTACTGTTGACAGTTGTTCAGCTTGAAGTTGTTCATGTATTGAAAGTTCACTTAAACTGCGAGCTAAAGAATTTATTTTATTACTTAAAATCCCAATACTCCCATTAACTGGATGGTGTATCCTAGCTCGGTAATTACCCTGCACCAACTGGTCAACTGTCTTCGTTGCTTTTTTGATAGGTTTGATATATTTATCAAAAACGTGGAGTAAAATGAGAAGCAAGATTATGTACTCAATAAGTAATACCGAAATCAGAACGAACAGGTTATCCACCGTCTGACTCAATATAGCTCCTGTAATAGCTTCGATTATCAATATTCCTAGTGCATATAAAATTAATGATTTAGAAAATAATGCTTTCATGCGGTTGGGTCCTCCATTTTGTAACCAAGTCCTCGAATTGTTTTAATATAAACTGGTTTTTTAGTATTCGGCTCAATTTTATCACGCAGACGACTAATATGAACATCTACAATGCGCGTATCACCTGCAAAATCATAATTCCATACTTCACTTAATAACTGATCCCTTGATAAGACATTACCCAAGTGATTTGCAAGATGTAATAATAGTTCAAATTCTTTTCGTGTAAATAAAATCGTTTTATCAGCTAGTTTTACCTCATAACTGTTTGGATCAATCATTAAGTTACCAATATGAATAGTAGAGTGAACGTTAATTGCGGATTTATTTGTTCTCCGTAAAATTGCTTTTATTCGTGCAACTACTTCCTTTGGACTAAAAGGTTTCGTTAAATAATCATCTGCACCTAATTCTAAGCCTAATATTTTATTAAATTCTTCATTCCTCGCTGTTAACATAATAATGGGCGTATCAATTTGCTTTTTTCTTAACTGTCTACATACTTCAAGCCCATCAATTTCTGGTAACATTAAATCCAGTAATATAATATCATACACATTTTTCTCAACTTTTTTCATAGCTTCTGCTCCATCATAAGCAACATCCGTTTCAAAGCCCGCCTTTTTTAAATTGAAGCTTAATAATGTAACAATCGACACTTCATCATCAACAATTAATGCTTTTTGCTTCAATGACCTCTTCCTTTCCCTGAGTAACTATCCTTATCTTACATTGAATGATGATTCTTGTGAACAAGAAAAGATTATTGTAAATAAGAATTTACAAAGAAGCTAGCATATTTCTTGCCTTTTTTGGGAAAAATACATATAAAAAAGCTCTTTTCTACACTTCCTTCGATGTAAAAAAGAGCTATTTAACTTTAATCTAATATACTTAATACCTGTTTAACAGAATCTGCTGATTTATCTAATGCTTTCTTTTCTTCCTCAGTTAAGTCTAATTCAATAATTTCTTCGATTCCGTTTCCGCCAAGAACAACAGGAACGCCTAAATAGATGTCAGAATATCCATATTCCCCTTCTAAATATGCGATTGCAGGGAGAACACGGCGTTGATCTTTTAGGATTGCTTCAGCCATAATTGTTAATGATGCAGCAGGAGCATAGTAGGCACTGCCATTTCCTAATAAACCGACAATTTCTCCTCCGCCTTTCCTTGTTCGTTCAACAATTTCATCCAAACGGTCTTTCGAAATTAATTTTTCTAAAGGAATTCCACCAGCATAAGAATAACGGATTAATGGCACCATGTCATCGCCATGGCCTCCTAGAACAAATCCCGTTATATCTTTTACGGATAGGTTTAATTCTTGAGCAATAAACGTTCGGAATCTCGCTGTATCTAAGACTCCAGATTGGCCAATTACACGCTCTTTTGGAAATCCAGACTCCTTAAATGCGGTATATGTCATCGCATCAACCGGATTTGAAAGGACTACGATAAAAGCGTCAGGTGCATATGTAGCAATATCTTTGGCAACAGTTTTCATGATTTTTGCGTTAGTATTTACCAGGTCATCACGGCTCATACCAGGCTTACGTGCTATACCAGCTGTAATGATCACTAAATCAGAGCCTTTTGTTTCCTCGTAATTTGAAGTACCTGTAATATTTACATCGAACCCTTGTACTGGGCTTGCTTCCAACATGTCTAAAGCTTTACCTTTTGTAGGTGCTTCCATATTTGGAATATCAACTAAAACGACATCGCCAAGTTCTTTTTGTGCTAACATTAATGCAGTAGTTGTTCCAGTGAATCCTGAGCCTATTACCGATATTTTGTTACGTTTCATAGCCACGCCCTTCACCTTCCTAACGATTAATTCATGTTTTTGATTAACTCGTCACCGAATGCTGAGCATTTTACTTCTGTAGCACCATCCATTAAACGTGCAAAGTCGTAAGTAACAACTTTAGAAGCAATTGTTTTATCCATCGCTTTTGTTACGAGATCAGCTGCTTCTCTCCACCCAAGGTGTTCCAACATTAATACACCAGAAAGAATGACAGAAGATGGATTAACTTTGTCTAAACCAGCATATTTTGGAGCTGTTCCGTGTGTAGCTTCGAAAATTGCATGTCCAGTATCATAGTTAATATTAGCTCCCGGAGCAATCCCGATTCCGCCAACTTGAGCTGCTAGTGCGTCAGATATATAGTCACCATTTAAGTTCATTGTTGCAACAACATCGAACTCTTTTGGTCTTGTTAAAATTTGCTGTAGGAAAATGTCCGCAATTGCGTCTTTAACGATAATTTTTCCAGACTTTACTGCTTCGTCTTGTGCTTTATTAGCAGCATCTTTACCATCTTTTTCAACAATACGGTCATACTCAGCCCATGTGAATACTTTATCACCATATTCCTGTTCAGCTACTTCATAGCCCCATGCTTTGAATGCACCTTCCGTGAATTTCATAATATTTCCTTTGTGCACTAAAGTAACATTTCTGCGTCCTTCATTTAATGCGTATTCGATACTTGCACGAACTAAACGCTTTGTACCTTCTTCAGATACTGGCTTAACACCGATACCAGATGTTTCAGGAAAGCGAATATTTTTTACTCCCATTTCATTTTGCATAAAATCAATCACTTTTTTTACATCCGCTGTGCCTTTTTGCCATTCAATACCAGCGTAAATATCTTCTGTATTTTCTCTGAATATTACCATGTCAACGTCTTCTGGACGTTTAACTGGTGATGGAACACCGTCGAAGTAACGAACTGGACGTAAACATGTGAATAGATCCAATTCCTGACGCAAGGCAACGTTCAACGAACGAAAGCCTCCACCGATTGGCGTAGTTAATGGTCCTTTAATAGCAATTTTATACTCACGAATTTTTTCAAGTGTTTCATCTGGTAACCATTCACCTGTTTTATCAAATGCCTTTTGACCAGCATATACTTCTTTCCAGTCAATAGACTTTTCACCGTTATAAGCTTTATCAACTGCTGCTTCAAGCACTCTTTTTGCAGCTGCCCAAATGTCAGGGCCTGTCCCATCTCCTTCAATAAAAGGGATTATAGGACGATTTGGTACGTTCATCTCCCCATTATTTACTGTAATTTTTTCACCTTGAGTCATTAAAAAACCCTCCTGTTATGTTCATACCTATATTATTTTACCACAATAAATAAAAAGTGGTTAATAACAACAAATATTATGATGGATGAATGAAATCAAATTAATTTCTATCCTCAATTGCAACATATTTTTGGGTCTCTGGCCCGATATAATCAGCACGAGGTCTAATAAGACGATTATTATCATATTGTTCTAAAATATGTGCCAGCCAACCTGAAGCACGACTCATTGCAAACAGAGGAGTAAATAAATCATGATCAATACCTAAACTATGGTAGACAGAAGCAGAATAAAAGTCCACATTAGCAGGAAGACCTTTTTCTCCTTTTATATAATCTTCAATTTTCACTGACATCGTGTACCATTTATCTTGACCAGTAATTTTTGTTAATTCTTTTGACATACGCTTTAAATGTTTTGCTCGAGGGTCTCCACTTTTGTATACGCGGTGTCCCATACCCATAATTTTTTCCTTATTTTTTAACTTCTCTTCAATATATGGGATTGCATTTTCCACACTATCAATTTCCGTCAGCATTTTCATGACTTGCTCATTGGCTCCACCATGCAATGGTCCTTTTAGTGCACCAATTGCTGCAGTAATACCAGAATAAATGTCAGATAAAGTTGCAACACAAACACGCGCTGTAAATGTTGAGGCATTTAATTCATGATCTGCATGAAGCACTAATGCTTTATTAATGGCTTCAACTTCTATATCCTTGGCCTCTTTGCCATTTAACATATATAAGAAGTTTTCCGCAAAGCTTAAATCTTTTTTTGGTTCTACCGGATCTAGACCCTTACGAATTCTAGCAAATGCAGTTACTATCGTAGCTATTTTTGCTTGGATACGAAGTGCTTTTTGTTTATTAGCAGCCTCTTCCATTACATCTGCTTCATCATCATATAGCCCAAGTAAAGATACAGCAGTCCTTAGTGCAGCCATTGGATGAACAGTTGATAAATCATAGGATCGTAAATGATCAATTACTGGTTCAGGCAACTTCATATTATCTGCCAATTCAGCTTTAAACGCATCCAATTCTGATTTTGTTGGCAATTTCAAATTCCATAATAAATAGATAACTTCTTCAAAACTAGAATTTTCTGCCAAATCATCAATTGTATAACCAACATATGTTAGTTGATCATTTATAATTGAACTAATTGACGATTGAGTTGCTACAACCCCTTCAAGACCTTTAGCTGTTGTCATAACAAACCCTCTCCTTTTTGATAAAACAATTAATGATAAAACTTTCACAAAAATTATTGCTTACTATTGATCTGCCCCATGCACAATTATAGTGTATTATGTAACTAATGTGAATTAAAATCATTTATTTTAAATAAGACTTTATTTTAAGAAAGTTATAATAAATTACACATAAATAAAACATAATTGCAGTTCATCTCATTAGAAAATTACCTTCTTTTTTTTGCTAAGGCAGCATATGTAATATTACAAAGGCTTTTAAATTGCATAAGCAAATGAGGTTATTGATATGGACAAGCAATTGATACACAGAATGCTAAGGCTCCTCTTAGTTATTAGTGTGGTTTTAAGTATATATTTTATGATAAAATATACATTCTTTTTACTTTTGCCTTTTTTAATTGCTATACTTTTTTCTGCTGCTCTTAATCCAATTGTAACGATGATGGAAATCAAAATGAAACTTCCCCGTAGTTTGGCAACTGGCCTTACCATCATTATTACTTTTGCAATCACCTCTGGAATAGGCATCTTACTTTTCAGTGAAATCATTCAGGGTACAACCTATTTAGCTGAGCACTTACCAGCCCATTTACAAACTTTTGTAAGCTTTTTTGAAAGATTTTTAAAAGATAACATATTACCTTTATACCATAAGTTTACATCTTTTTTTCATTCTTTAAGTTCGTCACAGCAAATAACTTTAAATGAAAATATTCAACAATTTATAAACCAAATATCATCTTCTGGAGCTCTTATCTTAAAAAATTTACTGTTAAAAATACCTGTTTTTTTGTCTATGCTTCCTAATTCTATTACAATTTTTATTTTTATTATATTATCAACTTTCCTTATAACAAATGATTGGTATACATTAAAGTACTCCATCGAAAAGGTAATACCTAATGCAATGAGTGAGTCGGGAAAAAATATGGTTATTCACCTAAAAAAAGCTCTGTTTGGATTTATCAAGGCACAATTTCTGCTCGTTTCTATTACATGTGGCAGTATATATATAGGATTTTTAATGATACAAGTAGATCACGCTCTTACAATCGCATTAATAGCTGCGGTGGTTGATTTATTACCTTATATTGGGACAGGAATCATTTTTATTCCTTGGATTATTTTTTTATTTTTTAGTGAGAATTATTCATTAACGATAAACTTAACTTTCCTCTATATGTTTGTAACAATATTGCGCCAAATCATTGAGCCGAAATTACTTTCAATGAATGTAGGATTACACCCGCTTGCAACGCTTATTTCGCTTTTTATCTGCATCCAGCTATGGGGCTTTATTGGATTAATATTAGCCCCGCTATTACTTGTTGTATTACATGTGATTTATCAAACGGGAATTGCAAAGCAAGTGTGGCAATTTATCAAAGGTTAGTAAATTACCATCTACGATAAATAATTGTATTCTTATTTATTATCCGATTAATAAATTTCCGTAAATTATTTTTAAAAGGGATTCGACTCCAAGGCAAAACCAAAAGAAACCCTACTATATCCGTAATAAAGCCGGGTGTAAATAAAAATACACCGCCAATGAAAATACATATGCCATCCATGATTTGTTCAGTAGGGGCATGCCCGTGACTCATAGTTATTCTTGCCCTTCTCCATGTTTCGGTCCCCTGCTGCTTGGCAATTGCCACGCCAACAACTCCCGTTAGTAAGATCAATCCAACAACCCACCATGGCCCGATAATACCTCCAGCCCATATGAACACACCAATTTCTAATGCTGGTAAAATTAGTAGTATAAGTAGTAACCACCGCATACTACTTCACCCTTTCACTGTCTTTAGTTAGAAGAATTATTGTTTATTATTCCCCTAAACGAGACATTTTTTGATCTACGTTTTAATTATAGTACACTTGCATGTCCCTGATAAATATCTCCCTTTGCACCATCGATCGTGATATCATTTCCATCCTCAATTAAATCAAAGAGATTTTCTACCCCTACAATGACCGGAATACCTAGGCTTAACCCAACAACAGCCGCGTGTGAAGTTAATCCGCCTTCCTCTGTAATAATTCCACTAGCTTTTTCGATAGCAGGCATCATATCTCTATCCGTTCCATAAGTTACGAGAATATCCTCATCATCTACTTTTGCAAGAGCTTCTTCAGCATTCTTTGCAATTACAACTTTTCCATATGCACTGCGTCTTCCAATTCCCTGACCTCTTGCAATAATATCACCGATCACATGAACTTTCATTAAATTCGTTGTACCACTTTCTCCTACTGGAACACCAGCCGTAATAATTACTTTACTTCCACGTTCAAAAAGGTTCGTACTTAAACCGCGATCAATTGCAATGTCTAACATTTCATCCGTAGAGTAGACCTGTTTCCCTTGAACCGGATGTATACCCCATACTAACGATAATTGACGATTAACAACATCAGAAAATGTGATTGCAACAATTGGAGCCTTCGGTCGATATTTCGAGATCATTCGTGCAGTGTGACCACTCTCTGTCGGGGTAATAATCGCACTAACCGATAAATTTGTCGCAGTATGTGTAACCGACTGGCTTATAGCATCTGTCATTGTCATATCTACCGACTTAGAACGAGCTCTAAGAACACCTTTATGATCTATGGCTGTTTCTGCTTTAAGGGCAATATTGCTCATGATTTGGACCGATTCTACTGGATAGTGCCCTGCTGCAGTCTCACCTGAAAGCATAATTGCATCTGTACCATCAAAAATAGCATTTGCTACATCTGAGGCTTCCGCTCTTGTTGGACGGGGATTTCTTTGCATGGAATCTAGCATTTGCGTTGCTGTGATCACTGGCTTTCCAACATTATTGCATTTTTTGATTAATTCTTTTTGTACAAGCGGTACTTCTTCTGCAGGTATTTCCACACCTAAATCACCACGAGCAACCATTACTCCATTACTAGCTTCTAAAATTCCATCAATATTATCGACACCTTCCTGATTTTCTATTTTAGGAATAAGTTGGATATGCGTTGCATTATGTTCTTCAAGCAATTCTTTTATTTCTAAAATATCCGAAGGACGCCTTATAAAAGATGCAGCAATAAAATCGACACCTTGTTGGATTCCAAATTCAATATCTTTTGCATCTTTTTCTGTTATACCAGGTAAATTGACCTGTACGTTTGGGATATTCACCCCTTTTTTACTTTTAATAATACCTGAATTAAGTACTTTTGTTTTTATTTCTTGATTTTCTTTATCGATATCTAAAACCTCTAAAGCAATAAGTCCGTCATCCAGTAAGATGTTTGCCCCTTTAAACACATCGTTAATTAATCCACCGTATGTCACTGTAAATCGTTCTTCGGTACCCTGCATTTCCTTCATTGTTACATAGACGATATTTCCTTCAGTTAGTTGTGTTTCTTCATCTATAAAATCACCTGTTCTGATTTCTGGTCCTTTTGTATCTAACAAAATCGCAACGGTTTTACCCGCTTTTCTTGCGGCCTCTTTAATATTTTTAATTCTCTGTTCATGTTCTATAAAATCACCATGGGAAAAGTTTAAGCGTGCTACGTTCATTCCTGATTCAATTAATTGCGTTAATGTTTCGATAGACTCAGAGGCAGGTCCAATCGTACAAACAATCTTTGTTTTTCTCATGTTTCATTTCCTCCTAAATAGATAACTCTTTCGATAATTGATACATATCAAAATTAATCATATGCTCTTCTTCTAAAATACGTAATATATTATGATGAACTAAGTTATTGTTTTCCAACCCTACCATTAATCCTGCTTTACCTGAAAGCAATAGGTCTACCGCTTGTGCTCCAAGACGACTTGCTAAGACGCGGTCTGCTGCGGTTGGAGAACCTCCACGTTGTAAATGTCCAAGCACAGTTACACGAGTTTCCAAGTCGGTAGCATCCTGAATACGCTGACCATATTCAACCCCACTTCCAACACCTTCAGCTAAAATAATAATACTGTGTTTTTTTCCACGTTCATGTCCCCTTCTTAACCGATTAATCACATCTGGAAATTCATTTGGCTGTTCTGGAATTAAAATACTTTCTGCTCCATCAGCAAGACCAGCCCATAATGCTATGTCCCCTGCATCTCGCCCCATTACTTCAATGACGTAAGTCCGTTCGTGTGAAGTAGCGGTATCGCGAATTTTATCAATTGCTTCAATAACAGTGTTAAGCGCTGTATCAAATCCAATCGTAAAATCTGTCCCTGCTATATCGTTATCAATCGTAGCAGGGATACCGATACATGGAAATTCTTTTTCACTTAGTTTTTGTGCTCCTCGAAGGCTTCCATCTCCTCCAATTATAATTAAACCTTCAATCCCTATTTTTTTTAATTGATTAATTCCTTTTTTTTGACCTTCGTTTGTTTTAAATTCATCACAACGCGCAGAATATAACATTGTACCTCCACGATGAATAATATCGCCAACAGATCCTATTTCCATTTTTCTTATATTTCCTTCGATAAGACCTTGAAAGCCATTTTTTATACCATAAACTTCTATACCATGATAAATAGCTTTTCTAACGACAGCTCGAATGGCTGCATTCATACCAGGAGCATCCCCGCCACTTGTTAAGACACCTATTTTTTTCATTATTTCACCTCAAATCAAGCACTTCTATGGCTTAACATTGCTTTCCTAATTTAAAGATAAGCGTAATACTATAAAATATCAATTAATTAATTTTAAACAATCGCTTTTATTGAATAGGAAAATTAGTAGAGGTTGACGATTATGTCAACCTCTACTAATTTTCAAGCATACTATATTCACCAATTTGTTTATATTTTTCCCATCTTTTTTCTAGCAATTCATCTGTCGAATACTTGCGTAATAATTCTAATGATTGGTCTAATACCTTTTTAATATTTTCACCTTGCAACTTAACATCACGATGTGCCCCACCTCTTGGTTCCGGAATAATTTCATCAATAATCCCTAACTTTTTTAAATCATAAGAAGTGATCATCATTGTTTCCGCTGCCCTTTGAGCTAATCCCGCATCTTTCCATAGTAGTGCTGCTGCACCTTCCGGGGAGATAACCGAATAAGTAGAATTCTCAAGCATGTGGATTTGGTCACCAACTCCCAATCCAAGAGCACCTCCACTTCCGCCTTCACCAATTACAATACATATAATTGGGACAGTCAGACCTGCCATTTCCATTAAGTTTCGTGCTATTGCTTCACTCTGCCCTCTTTCTTCTGCTGCTTTTCCTGGATAAGCACCTTTAGTATCTATAAAACATATAATAGGACGGTTAAATTTTTCCGCCTGCTTCATATGCCGTAGCGCTTTTCTGTAACCTTCGGGATGAGGCATCCCAAAATTTCTGCGAATGTTCTCTTTGGTATCTTTGCCGCGTTGATGCCCAATAACTGTAACTGGTTCATCTTTATAATAAGCAACTCCCGACACAATAGCAGCATCATCACCAAACAGACGATCTCCATGCATTTCAATAAAATTAGTAAACAATGCATTTATGTAATCCAAAGTAGTAGGGCGTTCTTGATGTCTTGCCATTTGGACCCGATCCCAAGGTTTCAAATTTCCATATATATCATCTTCTAGCAGTTGTAATCTTTTCTCTAACGTACTAATTTCGTCTGTAAGATCAAGCTCACTATCTTTTGTAAGTGATTTTAATTCAGCTATTTTTTCTTTAAGATTTATAATTGGTTTTTCAAATTCCAGCAATTGTTTCATCATTTCCTGCCACCCTTCTGATGCATTTCAATTAACGTTTTAAGTAATTCTTTCATCTCGTGTCGATGAACTACTTTATCTAATTGACCATGCTTGAGTAAGAATTCAGAAGTCTGGAAGTCTTCAGGAAGCTTTTCACGAATCGTTTGTTCAATGATACGTCTTCCTGCAAAACCAATTAATGCTGCAGGTTCAGCAAAATTATAATCACCTAAAGAGGCAAAACTAGCAGATACACCACCCGTTGTAGGGTGTGTCATAACTGAAATCATTAAGCCTTGGGCTTTGGAAAATCTTTCAATAGCGACCGAAGTTTTAGTCATTTGCATTAAACTTAGTACGCCTTCCTGCATTCTAGCTCCGCCAGAGGCTGTAAATATAATAAAAGGCAGCGATTCGTCCTTTGCTCTTTCAATCGCACGCGCTATTTTTTCGCCGACAACCGAACCCATACTGCCCATACGAAAACTAGCATCCATAACAGCAAATGCTGTAATGTTACCTTCTATCAATCCTTTTCCGGTTACAACGGCTTCATTTATCCCTGTTTTCTCCCGATCTTTTTCAAGTTTATTTTCATACTCCGGAAAACCAAGTGGATTAATAGATATTAATTGTTTATCCCATTCTTGAAATGTATTTTCATCGAATAAACTGTCAATCCGTTCCCAGGCCTTTAATTGGTGATGCTTTCCACAATTTGGGCAAACGTTGAGGTTTTTTTGCATTTCTTTACGATAGTAAATTTTATAACATCCTGTACATTTTTGCATTAACCCTTCTGGAACATCTAATTTTGAATGTTCACTTGGTATGGATGCGTATTTTCTTTTCTTGCTTTTCTTGCCAAAAAAATCCTTAAGCAAGGTTATTCCTCCTTTTTAAACAATCCCTGGCGCACCAAGTAATGATAACAGAAGCGATTGTAGTTATACTTTTTAAGTATAGTAGAACTAATAGATAAAAGGTGTCGTAAAAGGTCGATGTGTTAAAAAGTTTCACAGGCATAAAAAGATTATCTCTATCTGTGTAACATTAATCTTCATAAGGTAAAACCACCCCATTAAATAAGTTTTCAATCAGCCCATATTGATTAGTCATATAATTTTGGAGTAGCTCTTCATAAAAAGATGGCTTATAATAGCTTTTATTAATGGTAAATGAAAACCTCTCCATGAGTTGCCATACTTTTTTCAACAACAGATTTTTAGTTTTATCAAATAAATACTCAAAAAACATAACATGTTTATCGTATGGAAGAAGTTCTGAATTATCGATAATTGATCGTAGCCTGTCCAAATCATTTTCATCAAGATCGTAAAACACCTGTTTCGCAGCTTCTTTTTCCAACATTTTTTTTGTTGAAAACAAATCGCCTTTCGTAACGCTTTTTTGTAATATAAAAGAGGATAATAACTCAACGGTTTGAAGTGAACGATATGTACTTAAGTAAGTTCCTTCACCATGTCTTGTTTCAATCAACCCTAATAATTCCAATGCACGTAAAGCCTCCCGAATAGAGGATCTGCCCGCTTGTAATTTTTCGGACAATTCCCTTTCTGAAGGCAGTTTATCGCCAGACTCCAATTGATTGTTATCAATAAACTGGCGAATTTCTTTTAATACTCCTTGATATACCTTCTGCTTAGGTGACATGGACACAGCCATGGTTCCTCCCTTTGACAAAATCTATTTATTTATTTCTGTCAATTGTCTAGTTTTTTCAGCAACGTCTTCAGGGTTTACTTGTATTCTTGCAACACCGGATTCCATAGCTGCCTTAGCAACACTTGAAGCTACAATTGGTGCTACACGTGGATCAAAAGGGGCAGGTATAACATAATCTTCACTTAATTCATCATTATTGATAAGGGAAGCAATGCCTTCAGCTGCTGCAACTTTCATTTTTTCATTAATACGTGTCGCCCGTACATCTAGAGCACCGCGAAAAATACCTGGAAATGCAAGTACGTTATTTACTTGGTTAGGAAAGTCTGATCTACCAGTACCAATGATTTTTGCGCCTGCATTTTTTGCATCCTCCGGTAATATTTCCGGATCTGGGTTAGCCATGGCAAAAATTATTGGATCATCATTCATCTTCCTTACCATATCTTGTGTTAAGGCCCCACCAACAGATACACCTATAAATACATCTGCCCCTTCTACCATTTCTTCAAGAGATCCTTGTTTTCTTTCCTTATTCGTTTTCGTAGCTATTTGTTCTTTAACCTCATTCATGCCATTGGCACGACCTTCAAAAATAGCTCCTTTGGAATCACACATAATAACTTCTCGTACCCCAAGATTATAAAGTAGTTTAATAATTGCAATACCTGCTGCACCTGCACCATTAGCTACTACTTTTATATCTGAGAATGATTTTCCTACAAGTTTTAAAGCGTTCATTAATCCAGCTACTGTCACAATGGCTGTACCGTGCTGATCGTCATGAAAAATAGGGATATTCGTTTCTTTCTTTAAACGCTCCTCAATAATAAAACAGTTAGGCGCAGCAATATCTTCTAAATTTACTCCGCCAAAGGTTGGTTGCATTAACTTCACTGTACGAACAACCTCATCAACATCACTTGTTTCTAGACAAATCGGAAATGAATCCACTCCTGCAAAGCTTTTAAAAAGCACTGATTTACCTTCCATTACCGGTAAAGCAGCTTCTGGTCCAATATTTCCCAATCCCAAAACCGCTGATCCATTACTTACTACAGCAACCATATTTCCCTTCATTGTATAATCGTACACAGTCTCTCTGCGATCATAAATTTCCTTACATGGTTCTGCAACTCCCGGGGAGTATGCTAAGCTTAGATCTTTTGCATTGCGAACAGGAACCTTCGACTGTACCGAAAGTTTCCCCTTATTTGTTTTATGAACATGTAATGCTTCATCTCTTAATTTTGTCATGCTTTACTCGCTCCCTCTTATAAAAATTTATCTATGATTTATGGCCATTCATCTTCATAAAATACTTTTAATAAAAAATAGTACTATTTTTTTCATGCGTTCACAAGGTGGTCAGACCACTTAATCATTTAATTATAACAGATAGGAATAATCTGTAAAGTTTTTGTTTATCTTTCTAAAACAACACTTCTCTTGCCAAAATAATTTTTTAGAACTTGTATACACTCATTATTTGGATTTATAAAATAATTACCGGTTAGTTTATAAGTGCGTCTGCTCTCTTCATGGTACACTATTATCGGCGTACTTCCTGGAAATTTACAAGCAATTTTCCGCAGCCAGTATAATGCCTCTTCACTATGCTTTTGCGTTAATTTGATAAATAAACGATGTGAAGTTTCTTGATTTAAAACACTTGTATCAAAAGGGGCGATTTCTGAAAGCAGCCATTGCACACTATTATTTCTTATTTCGGTTTTTCCGGATACAAAAATCATCATTTCTTCTTTTAGCCATTTTCCTTTATTTCGATAAAGTTCTGGAAAAACTACCGCCTGCATATCGGCAGTTTCATCTCCAATGGTTATGAATGCCATTGGATCACCACGTTTCGTTCGAATGGTTTTAATGGATTGAACGATTACTGCGCATTTAAGATTGTTTTTTCCTGTTAATTTTTTGGCATTGCTCATCGTGATATAACCATTTTTTCTAAGCTTCGTTCTATAATCTTTTAATGGATGACTGGACACATAAACTCCTAAGAGTTCTTTTTCAAATGTCAATCTCCTTATCTGACTAAAATCATCCATTTTGATATAGGTAGCATCTAAATTTATTTGGTCTTTAAAATAAGCAGTTTGATCCTTAAATTCACGGAACAGCTCTCCTTGTTCCATAGCTGGATCAATCGTTGCAAGCAAACTCGCACGATTTGGGTACAATTCATCGAATGCTCCAGCTAAAATAAGATTTTCGAGCACTTGCCTATTTATTACTTTAAATGAAACACGTAAACAAAAATCGAATAAACTTTTAAATGGTTTCTCCTTACGAGCACGAATAATTTCTTTAACCACTTGACCACCAATTCCCTTGACAGAAAGGAGACCGATTCGGATTGACTCTCCTTCAACCGTATACTTCCCGTAACTTTTGTTTATTGATGGCGATACTATTGATAGTTTCAAACCTTTTGCTTCTTTAATATAAAGGTCAATTTTATCTTGTTGATTGGCAACGGAACTCAATAATTCCGCAAAAAAATTCGCTGGGTAATGCGCTTTTAAAAAAGCTAACTGATATGAAATTTTACTATATGCAACCGCATGACTTCTATTAAAGCCATAATTAGAAAATTTTACTATCCACATAAATATTTGCTCTGCTATTTTTCTTTCATATCCATTTTGCAAGCACCCTCGTACAAATGCTTCTCTTTGCTCCTGCATTACGATTTCATTTTTTTTACTAACAGCTCGCCGTAAAATATCGGCTTGGCCAAGTGTAAACCCAGCTATCTGATGGGCGATTTGCATAATTTGCTCTTGATAGATTAATACACCATAGGTTTTCTCTAAAATAGACGCTAAATCTTGATGAGGATATGCAACCTGTTCAGATTTGTTTTTCCGCTTTGTATAAACAGGAATATACTCCATTGGTCCTGGTCGAAATAACGCATTAACTGCAACAATATCTTCAAATTCGGTAGGTTTTAAGTTCTTTAGTACTTGTTTCATACCGTTCGATTCTAGTTGAAAAACTCCATTTGTGTTCCCTTCTTGCAAAAGAGCGAATGTTTTAGAATCAGTCAATGGAATTTCTTGTAATGAAATATCTTTATTTCTTGAAAATTGAACTGATCGAATAATCTTTTCTAACAATGTTAAATTTCGCAAACCTAAAAAGTCAATCTTTAGCAACCCAATAGCTTCTAGATGATTCATTGAATATTGTGTTAAACTTGTTTCATTTGAGCCAGTAGTTAACGGAGCGTGTTCTACTAAAGGTTTATCGCTAATAACGACTCCCGCTGCATGTGTTGATACATGCCTTGGCAAACCTTCTAACTTTTCCGCTATTGTAAATAGCAATTTTAAGCTTTCCGACTGTTTAATATATTGCTTAAGTTCATTTGACTCCTCTACATAATTCACAATTCTTTTTTGCGCATTTGTAGGGATGTGTTTCATGATGAAATAAGCATCGGGTTGATTAATACCAATTGTTTTTATTAGTTCTCTTAATATAGATCGGGGAGCAAAAGTACCGAAAGTAATGATTTGTGCAACATGCTCTTTTCCGTACTTCTCTCGCACATATTCAATTACTTCATCCCTCCGGTTGTCCGAAAAATCAATATCAATATCAGGCATTGTAATTCGTTCCGGATTTAAAAATCGTTCAAATAATAAACCATATTTAATTGGATCTACATCAGTTATCCCTAATACATAAGCCACCAAGGAGCCAGCTGCAGAACCACGCCCTGGGCCAACTATAATATTATTTTTCTTCGCATAAGAAATAAAGTCCCATACGATTAAAAAATAATCACTAAATTTCATTGACTTAATAACCTTCAGTTCATACGTCAGTCGATCAGAAATTTCTTTTGTTATCGCACTGTACCTTTGATTTACATTGCGCCAGCATATTTTATCCAAATAGATATGCGAGTCCATTTGTCCCGGAACAGGATAAGTAGGCATTATCCGGTTGTTAAAGTTGAACGAAACGTCACATTTTTTGACAATGCTTTCTGTTTCCTTAATCACTTCTGGCCAAAAGGATCCGAATAATTGATCCATTTCTTCGGTTGTCCGTAAATGGTGCTGTTTCACCGCTGGATTAGTAATTTTTAAAGACCAGCGTTCCCCTCTTTTCATTGCTTGTAAGCAATCATAAGCAACGTCGTCTTTTTCATCAAGATAACGAACATCATTAAGCGCAGCGACAGGAATTTGTTTTATTTTGTGAAAAGCTTTTATTAATTTATGCAGCTTTCGTTCTTCCTCACGTCCATGATCTTGGATTCCTAAATAAAAATCACCCGTGTAAAACATATCTTTCCATGCATCAACATAAGACTCTGCTGCTTCTTGTTGATAATTATATAGTAGAGTCGCTAATGCACTATTTTGTACCGGAAGAATACACAAAAGATCTCTTGTCAATGAACCTAACGCTTCTTTGTCAATCGAGTCCTTTTTATTCATTTGAATATATGTACTTAACTTCATTAAGTTTTGATATCCATCGTTATTTTTGGCTAACAAGATACATTGATCTTTTTCCTGATTTAAACTTACAACTGTCGTTAACATCCCAATAATAGGTTTCAATCCATTTGATTTACAGGCTTGAAAAAAAGGAATGGCTCCATATAAGACATTTTCATCTGTAAGGGCTATCGCCTTAAAATTTAATTCTTTAGCTCTTTTAACTAGTTTTTCGATTGTAATGGTACTATTCATTAAGCTATATCCACTGCGTACTTGCAAGTGTGTAAAAGACATGCTATCCCGCCTTCAATTTCTCTAAATATATTATAACGAATCTAAGAATTACATGCATCTGAACAAACTTAAGCAGAAATTTTGATTGTGAATGAATTATAAAGAATTTACATATCTTGTCCTTTTCTTTCATATATTTTTATGACTACGACTTTTCAAAGGAGTCTTAAAATGGAAGAACGATTTTTTGTTACTTTTATTCATTGCTTTTTTATTGCTTTTGGAGTAATTATGGGTGGTGCTGTCATTGGCAGCATCGGATCATTTGTTACTGGAGAAGCCCCTTTGACAGCAATGAATCGAATTGCAAGAGGGTTACGTATTTGGGCAATCGTGGCTGCAATCGGAGGTACATTTGACGCTATTGCTAATTTTGAAAGAGGATTACTTGATGGGTCAACAATCGACCTCATTAAACAAATCTTATTTATTATATCAGCAATGGGTGGCGTAAAAGCCGCGATTGTGTTGCTTAATTGGCTTATTCAGGAGGATGTTGCCTAATGCATATTCCTCCTTATCATAAAAAAGAAAGCTGGCAGCGGTTCTTTATTGGTATGTTTTTTGGGGGCATTATTGCATATTGTATATTCATCTATATGTATGGATCAATGTATGAGCGCTTAGTTGAGCAGAATTTAAATTTACAATCAGAGTTAACAGAACTAGAAAAACAAAATGAAGTATTGTTGCAGGATAAAAAAGATTTAGATGAAAAATCAAAGGAATCATACACCATTGATTCCATTGAAATAAATATAACAAACAAAAAACAGCTTCGTTTAGAACGCTTGATCGTACATCAATTAGAAGAAATGATAAAACAAGAAATAAATCACATTATCGGACAAGACATTTCCGTTGTTGCTGAAAATGATCAGCTTCTTTTATCAACAATTGAAAATAAAACCTTTTCTATAGACGATCTCAACTATTATTTTGAAATCCAACGATTAACCATCGCAAAAAAAGTAAAGATAACTGCAAAAGCAAAAATCTCATCCTAAAATAGTCATCATTTTCCTGTCCCGTATCATATAATCATTTTTGATGGATACTTAGATTCTAATGTAAAGGGAAGGAGTATGATGTTCATTATGAATGAGCGGCAAATCAGAGATGAAAAAATGAAGCAGCTTAAAAAGGGACAGTCAGCCTATGCAGAATCATATGAGCTAATCCGGTTATTATTACGTGACATTAAGAAGTATAATTTACAGGTACATTGTGATCGTACGAATATTGGGTGCTGGTTTATCCCTATATCGGATCAAGAATAAGTGAAATGCTATTTTAAAACGCTGATCTCACTGTAAGATCAGCGTGATGTTAATCAACATAGGATCTGCAAACCTGTTCTAAATCTTGGATAACATTATCCGTTTCTTCCCATGAATACACGGAAGCACCAGCCGCCATCGGATGACCTCCACCATTATATTTAGCGGCAATATCATTAATAACCGGTCCTTTTGAACGGAGGCGTACACGTATCAAATTCTCTTCTTCTATAAAGATAGCCCATGCATTGATTCCTTCAATATCGCCTAAAGTACCGACTAAAGAACTACTTTCCATTGGGGTTATATCGTATTCTTCTAAAATAGCTTTTGTTATTTTTATACTACTCATACCTGATGAAGATAATTTAAAGTTTTGCAATATATAACCTTTTAATTTTGCTATATTGTCTTTTATACTATACAAGTTTGTATATAAATTTACTCGATCAAAATTATAAGATACAAGTTCAGCTGCATATTGAAATGTTTTTTTCGTCGTGTTTGGAAATAAAAATCTGCCAGTATCTCCTACAATACCACCATAAATCAACCGGGCTGCATCGTCATTTAGTTGAAAACCTTCATCCCTGGCTTGTAAGTAAAATTCGTAAATCATTTCACATGTAGAGCTCGCTGATGTATTTACCCACCTGATATCCCCGTATTGGTCAACATTCGGATGGTGATCGATCTTAATGATTTGTTCACCAAGTCGATATCGTTCGTCACTAATGCGATCTACATTTGCTGTGTCACACACAATAACGAGCGCTCGTTCGTATTCCTCGTTATCTACCTGATCCATTCTTACTAAGAAGTGAAGAGCTGGATCTTCTTCACCTACGATATACACTTTTTTATCAGGAAAGGATTGTTTAATTATTTCCTTTAAACCTGCTTGCGAACCAAGGGCATCAGGATCTGGCCGAACATGGCGATGAATTATAATCGATTCGTATTCTTTAATAGTTTGAATTATTTGTTTAATAGTCATTTCATTTCCCCATTCAATTTAATAATTTTTCAGTCTGGCTAAATAAGCTAAAACAAGCTACAATAGTTAAAGAAAGTAAGAAATCTTTAGCAGGAGTAGATGATATGATTATTTTTCCAATTATTATCGTTCTGTCAATTGTCTTCTATGTATATTATAAAGTCGCAATAGTAAAAAGCAAAGATCCTCTTACACAAGCATATTTCAATGCAAAATCTAGAATTTGCCTTGGAAGTTTTGTTTTCTTTTTTGGTATCAATCAATACTTATTTTACCAAACACGCTTTTCACTTTTTATAGGAATTGTTTTCTTAATTCTTGGCGGAATGCAATTGATTACTGGTTTAAAAGAAACAAAACACTACCAGAAGGAATGGAAAAGATTAAACGCTTAAGCGTATTTGTAAGAGAAAAGCTGACTGCTTAAAGTAGTCAGCTTTTTCACTTTTTAGCGGTCAATTAATTGGGCCATGATTAATCCTTTTCCTACTAGTTTACGATCATTAAAAATTTCTACATCAATTTTCGCATAAATTCTACCAATTTCCAGTGGATGTGGTTTGATAATCAGTCTACTATCAATTTGCACAGGTTTAATGAAATAGACTGTCAAATTTTCCACAACTAAATCACTTTTTTTAACATGTAATAGTAATCTGCTGCTTGCCTCAGTAATTAAAGCTGTAAATACACCATAAGACAACGTTCCTAACTGGTTAGTCATTTGAGGTGTAACTGTCGTTTGGAAAATTGTCTGATCCGCTTCAACCGTCATAATATCACTCGATACAATGTCATCAATTGTCTCTCCCACTTGAGGTTGCCGCTGAATTTGCTGCAATGCTTTTAACACATCTTGCCTAGAGACAATTCCTTGGAACTGATAAGACTGATCCACGATCGGAACCAATTCAATACCTTCCCATACCATCATATGTGCAACATATGCCAGAGAAGTTTTTCCCTGAACAACTAAAGGATTTTTTGTCATAACTTTTTCAATAAATACATGATCTTCCTGTCCAATAACATCTTTTGAAGTTACCATGCCAATAACCTGTCTTTTTTTATCAACAACAGGGAACCTTGAGTGTTTTGACTGTTCATTTAATCGATACCAATCAGCGATTGTATTTTTGGCATCTAAATAATAAACCTTCTGAAAAGATGTCGCGATATCTTCAACAAATATTATTTCTTTTTTTATTAGCTGGTCATAGATGGCACGATTTATCATCGTGGCTACTGTAAACGTATCGTAACTTGTTGAAATAAGCGGCAACTGTTTTTCATCTGCTAAACGTTTAATATGTTCCTCTGTATCAAAACCGCCAGTTATTAATACTGCAGCACCCGCACTTAAAGCTAGCTCTTGTGCTTTCATCCGATTACCTACAATCAATAAAGAATCCGCAGCAGTATAGCGCATCATCGCATCAAGTTTCATGGCACCGATTACAAATTTGTTCAATGTTTTATGAAGGCCATCTCCACCTCCTAAAACTTGTCCATCCACAATATTGATCACCTCTGCAAAGGTAAGGCGCTCAAAGTTTTCTTTTTCCTTACGTTCAATTCGTATGGTGCCAACACGTTCGATTGTGCTTACTAAACCTTGATTCTCTGCTTCTTTAATCGCACGATATGCAGTTCCATCACTTACATTTAAATCTTTTGCGATTTGTCTAACCGATATTTTATTCCCTACCTGAAGTGATATAATATGCTCTATTATTTGTTCATGTTTCGTTTTCATAGTACTTTACTCACCCGGCCTCAACTGTAATAGTCACATTAACTATTTCTTATTATACAGTTGATTGAATAGAACCTCAATGATTCTGGGTTTGGCGTTGCTTAGCTCTATCCTGTTCCATAACTGGAGGCAGTGTCATTTGTAAAAGAGTTGCCAAATTTGCCCCGACAACCACTAAAAAGAATACTAGCCAGGTTCCCCAAAAAACAATTTCTAGTTGTGTTGTTGCTTCTGGAATCAATGGCCACGCAAAATATAGAAAAAATCCAGCTAGTAATAGACGTAAAATTGCATAGTGCTGCAAATTAATCTCCCCTTCCCTTTCCAATTATATAATTTAGTTTATGAATGGAAGTATTAAATAAGAACAAGTGTGGAGTTTAGCTTCGTTCTTTCTATTATTGGAATTTGATGGTATATTGTGGGATCAGTAAAGTGGAAATTCATGCGGTGAGACTTGCTTGTGTATCAATGGGGAATAAAAGATTGACATACCAGGTAATAATCTCATTTCCATAAAAGTAAGAAATCAATGTTCCTATAATAATATACGGTCCAAAGGGAAAAGGCTGTTTGCGTTTGAGGATGTTTAAAAATAACAGCAGAGTGCTGACAATCGCACCAATTAAACAGGAAAGGAAAAAAGTGAGTAAGGTTTTCTCTAATCCTAAAATAAATCCGAGGACTCCAAACAACTTCATATCACCTGCTCCCATACCCCCTCGACTGACTATAATGATTATGGCAATCATACCAAAGGGAATGAGTGCCCCGACAATCGATGCCCACCACGAATGGAGTGGCTGGAGAATGTGAGCAATTGTAAATAAAGGTAAAAAAAACAGCAAGACTTTATTTGGAATTACCATAAATGTTAAGTCCGATATTAAAATAATCATTAGCATGGATACGATTAACAAAGCCGTAATGAGTTCAAGTGTAAAACCGAATTTTAAATAACTAACTGTAAATAAAATTCCTGTAACTGTTTCACCCATTGGGTAAATATATGATACTTTACTCTTACAATAACGACATTTGCTTCGTTGTATAATAAATGATAAGACAGGAATCAAGTCGATCCATGAAAGTCGATGTTTACAATTTGGACAAATGGAAAAATCAGTAGAAAAATTTTTATTTACCGGTAAACGTAACCCTACCACATTAAAAAATGAGCCAAAAACGAGGCCGAATATAAAAAAGAAAATAGCAACCAAAACCTCCATAACATTCCCCCTCGTATAATATGTTTAGTCTTAAATATTTTCTTATTAATTATTTTCAATCTACCTAATAACACTTTGAGCGTAACTCCGTTACCCTTCACTGCTGGCGGACGCTTTCCGCGGGCATGGCTTGAGCCTCCTCGGAAGAAGTTCACTTCCTGCGGGGTCTCAAGACTCATGCTTTTCCCGCAGGAGTCGCCGCCATCCGTTCCAGGTAACTCATTTGGAGTTTAAATAATGAAATGATAAATATGTTAAATCTCTTGGACGTTGTGTGATGTTCCTAGATAATGGTCTTAGGATCATTTGGGACAATTCTTTTCCCCCTTGCGGATTGAAC
>NZ_JFBD01000022.1 GCF_000709085.1 Virgibacillus alimentarius
GGGACTAAAAGATTTGTCCACACTCTATGAGTTTGGATACTCAAGAGATTGAACCGCCGTATACGGAACCGTACGTACGGTGGTGTGAGAGGTCGACTAACCAAGTAATGGTTAGTCACCTACTCGATTGTACTATCAATAATAAATAGCAAGCGTATGAAGTGATTTAATTGGGGCGAATAAATGTGTCAAATAAGATAACTTTTTTTCATTTTCCTTAGCACACATTTTTGTAACTGGGTTCATATAATGGGTTTTAAGTTGTTGTATATAAAGGAGAGAATGCTTCATGAAAAAAAAGCGATATGCAAAGGACCCATTGCTCTATATTCATCAGCCGACTATAAGTAAACCTGATGCCCCCATGCAAGATAATTATCAAACACCGCGGAGAGACAAAAAAAACCCGTTACAAGCACCTCCGCCACAATCGAATACATCACAAAAATCCAGAATAAAGAGGAGGAACCCTTATCTAAAGGAGTTACAGCAGGATAAGAATAAGATACATTCAGAAGATACAGATGAAGAAAACGAAAAGGATGTTTCAACAGAACCATCGGATGAAAGTAAACACCATTCAAATCGGGCGAAATTTAAAGACATGACTTTAGAAGAAAAAGTTAACTACTTCGTAAATTTACCTACGCACGTTCCAAAACTGAAGTGCGAAGTACAAACCTCTGAAAGAAAACATCGTGGTATTATTACTGATTTTAAGGAAGATCTTGTTTATATACGGATTGGAAGAAGAACAACTAGCAGAAGTATTCCATTTGATGACATTAAGGACATACGTCTCTTAGGTTTTTAACTAAAAAAACACCGATCGCATAAGGGATTCTCTCCCTTTACGACCGGTGTTATTTTAGATCTTATTAGCAATTAAGAGCAGAAATTGCTGGCAGGCAAGTTACGTGGCAGAAGCATTCTGCATCAACAGTCATGCAGATACCTGTTGCACGTAAATGATGTGACTTTTGCTCTGTTGGATCGTGTGGATTAAACACATCGCAATGAGCATCTCTTAGTAGCTCTAATACCACGCAGCAGCTGTCACTGCAATCATCCATTACCTTTTTAACTCGGAAGAAAAAGCTAGCTTCTACATGCCCAATATTGTCTGGATGAGTACCAAAGCCCTTAAATGGTTTACAGCCATCTTTACAATATAAGATTACAGGTACGGTGTCTAAATCATTACCGCCCTCTGTTTCTCCTAACAAATCGCTAATGGATTGCTCACAACTCGTGTCACAGCAATTTTCTACTACATCTTGCTGTGCATCTGCAATTTCCTTTAAAATGTCGCAAACACAACTACCAGTATGATGATCTTTTCCACAACTCATGAATTGTTCCCCTTTCGATATTTATTGACCTACTGTCCCTAATAGAATATGTATCCATACTTTGTTTGTGTGGGCATACAACCTGATATTGCACTTTTTTCCGATTACATGTATCATAAAATAAATTGAAAATTCATGCATATTAGCTAGGAAAAAGGGAAATACATGAATGGAGGGGAGGATGAGCATGGGATATATTTTACCGTTGACTCTTCATCAATATAAAGAATATCAAAAGCGTGTCGTGCAAGATAATCAAAATTGCTTTTTAGTAGAAAAGCCATATAAAGTTACTCTAGAAACAAAGAATCATAACAAAATGAAATCAGAAGAATATCGAAAATATAAACGTATAAGAAGGCATTTAAACGATACAGAACTTGAAAAAATGTCGAAAAAGATCGACGAGAAAGCAACTGGAAAAGGACTATTTTTTCAAGAAAAGATTTAATCGGAATAAAAACAAAACGTAAAGAGAGCTGGTCAAATGAAATTTATTCAATTAAATAAATCGTGTTACTACTTTGATGCACCGGTAAATATCGGATATGTTCATAAACAAAATCAAGGAATGCTGATTGATGCAGGTATTGATGATTCAGTTATGCGGAAAGTGTTAAAGCAGCTCCGTGAGAAAGAGCTGCCGATTACACATCTATTTATTACGCATGCACATGCGGATCATTATGGCGGGGCGCATTTTTTAAAGAAGCGCAGAGACGTTTATAAAATCGCCCCTTCTTTTGAAGAGGCAATTTTAAGAAATCCTGCGTTAGAGCCTTTATATTTGTTTAGTGGAAATGACCCACTACAAGAATTACATAATAAATTTTTAGAAGGAAAGCCAGTAGCGATTGATCATATTCTTCAGGAAGGGGAAAATGAAATAGACAACTTTGTTTTTGAAGCCCATTCACTTCCTGGTCACAGCTACCATCAATTAGCTCTTAAGATCGACAATGTATTGTATGCAGGCGATAGTTATTTCGGTGAAGATCAATTAAAAAAACATAAAATCCCGTATATTACGGATGCAAATAAAACAATACAAAGCTTAAACAAGTTATTGGAAATCAACTGTGATGGTGCTGTGCCAGGACATGGTACATATGAAAAGGAATTTAAGCAGACGGTGAAAGCAAATATTACCTATCATGAAAAGTTATTGGACTGGCTACTTGAAAAGATTGGGTCTGAGAAAAAAGGTATCTCCCATGAAACGATTATTTCAGCAATGTGTGAGCAATACGCGATAGGTAAAACAACCTTATCCCAGTGGCTTTTATATCGTACAGCAGTAACGGCTTATTTAGTTGGATTAATTCAGCAAGAAAAAATTACGTACACCATTAAAGGTTATAAATGGGTATTTGAAAAAGCGTAAGTATCTTAATCAGAATCCCTTTCAGGCAAATTTACATACGGATTGATGAAAAGCTTTTGCCCTTTCGTATATTCAGCAAAAAAGACATCCTCTATGGAATGATACCCTTGCCTGTTTAATTCATTTTGCAGCCACTCTTCTGTCAATCCTGCTTCCTTCAAGTTATCTTTAATGATTTCACCGTCACCAATCAATTTAGTCGGGAGATAAACTTCCGATGGCGCGACATTTAAGTCTTTTTTTGTAGGAGCCTGATAGGGTGATTTTTTTAATACGGATATCGTTCCATCTGTTTCTAAAATGCCATATTCTACTTCTTGGATAGAAAACACGTCTTTAGCACGAAGCAGTTGTTGAATTTCATCGATATCCATCTTATTATTTTTAATTTCTTCCCGATTAAGTTTCCCTTTGTGTATGACAAGGACGGGATCACCTTCAAGTAAATGCCGTGAACCTTTGAATTTTTGTGTAATCATTTCAATTCCATATAAGATAAGCCCCCATAGTAAAATGACATAACCGATATCAAGAATACCTGCTTTTTCATCAAATAGTGCATTTCCGACCAGTTCTCCGAGAACAAGGGCTGCAATAAAGTCAAACGGAGTTAATTCGGAGATTTGCGTTTTTCCAAGCACCTTGGTCAAAATAAACAAAGCGAAAGCACCAAACAGGGTTTCATATAGCATCGGCAGCATATTGTCCATTGTTGTAACAATCTCCTTTTTCAAAATGCTACCTTTTATTTTGTCCTAAACAAGAATTGTCATACATTTTATATGACCGGGAAGAATTAATATGTAAAAAGAAAAAACAGCTCGCTTAAGACGAACTGTTTTCCTTAAAGCTGTTTTATCATAGTTACATGGGGAATACCGGCATCTAAAAATACAGCCGAGACAGTTTCATAACCCAGTTGTTGATAGAAGTTTTCGGCGTGTGTCTGGGCATTGAGTTTTGCCTTTTTATATCCTTTTTGGATAATTATTTTTTCCATATTTTCAATCATTTGCTTCCCGAATGATTTGCCTCGATGTTCTTTTAGTACACAAATACGTTCTAGCTTTCCATAATCATCAACCAGTCTGAGACGACTTGCTGCTATTGGTACATCTTCTTTATAACCGATAAAATGGATTGCATCTTTATCGTATGCATCAAGTTCTTCTTCAGGCGGAACGTTCTGCTCTTCTACAAATACAACCATCCGTATATGATAAGCTTGTTCCAACTGCTTATCTGAATTTACGATTTGGACGTTCACACATGTTCCTTCCCGAATACAAAAGACTCATATACTGTCCATGATCCATTATCAAGCTGATAAAGCAATTGGAAGCGATCTACAAGTTCTTCATATTCAATCTTCATCATTTTTAAACTTCCAAATACATCGGAATACTCGTCGTCCATGAGGTTTTGGGCAATCGTAATATGTGGAACAAAATTGTGCTGGCTGCTGTCTGTGAAAAAGTCTTGCTGCATTTTATTATGCAAGTCAATAAGTTCTTGAATTGGTTCAACTTTAAAGTAGATTGTATTCGTTACCGGAGCAAATGTGCTCACCTTATTAATATTAATATTAAATGGCTTTGTATCATTTGCAATTTTCTTTAATTCTGTAATTACATCTTTAAGGGACTCCTCGCTCACTTCAAATGGGTCCTTTAATGTAATGTGTGGCGGAATAAGCTCATAATTTGTGTCATAACGTTTTCGATATGCGTTTGCTTCATCTTGTATTGCTTTTGATGGAAAAATAGCAACACCGTATTTCATCGTTAAAAAACCTCCTCATCGTTTTACAGTAGTAAGTATTCCTGAAAATTTGCGAATATCTTGCTGCAGTGTCATCTTTTGGTTTTTCTTTTTGATGGTGTACAAAAATTATGGATTCCATTCCAATTATAACAAAATTTTAGGTGAATTAGAGTGTTTTTTGCATTTTGTTTAAAAATTCTTAATTAAACATGATTGGTAAGATGTTGGGCAAATCTTTTTGCCAGTATTTCCACGTATGTTCTCCGTTCTTCAGTTCTTCATATTGATAGCTGGCACCTTTTGCTTTTAATAACTCATTTAGTTCACGATTAGGTGTGACAAAATCCTGCACCGAACCATCCGTTGTACCAACAGCTGTTTCATTTTCGCCGATCGTATGATAAATATCAATGGACTCCATGTTTTTCGCATTTTGAACTGCATCTATAACTTTTTCATCCACATAAGGAGATTGCATGATCACCTTGCCGAATGTATTCGGATATTTTAAAGCAGTCATTAATGCCAAAGTACCTGCAAGGGAATCTCCCATTAAAGCTCTTGATCTTCCCATCTGATAAGTTGGATACATATCGTCCAGCAGTGGAACAACTTCATGAATAAGAAATTTAATATAATCTTGCTGCTGCTCACCACTCGGGTGATATTTTTTTCTGCGATCGTATTTATCCTGATAGTGTATACCAGCAAAAACCGTATTTTCTATCGCTTCTTTACTGTGCAGACGATCACTAAGCGTCGCCACTCTTCCAAGCTGGTAATAATCATTTCCATCCTGCATAATACAAATGTGATATTTATTAAGAGGTGAAAAAGATTCCGGTTGATATAGTTTCAATGTCATTGTTTCATTTAAATAGCTGCTTTCTATCTCTTTCTCGATCATTTTTCCTTTACGTGCGATTTTTAAACACCTCGTTTAAATCAATTTTCCCCATTTTAGCGCAATTGAAACGGAGCATCCTTTTTTATCATATCATTAACTTGTATTTTCCATCAATTGATTTTGATGTAGCTGATAATACTTGCCTTTTTGTTTGATCAGTTCCTCGTGGCTTCCTTGTTCCATAATTTTTCCGTGTTCCAGCATAATGATTTTATCAGCTTCCTGAATGGTATTGAGACGATGCGCAATTACGAAGCTTGTTCGCCCTTTCATCAAATGCTTTAGTGCCTCTTGAATCTTCAATTCTGTAATGGTATCAATATTACTTGTTGCTTCATCGAGAACAAGAATAGAAGGCTCAGATATGAATGCTCGCGCAATGGTGAGTAACTGTTTTTGCCCTTGACTAATACCGCTTCCTTCCTGGTCAAGGATTGTATCATATCCTCCTGGGAGATTCGTTATAAATTCATGCGCATTCGCATCCTTCGCAGCACGGATAACTTCTTGATCTGAAGCATCCAGTTTTCCATAACGTATATTTTCCCGGATGGTTCCATGAAATAAAAAAGAATCCTGTAATACGAAAGCCATGTGTTTTCTGAGACTGGATCTTTTTATATCTTTTAAATCGATTCCATCTAACGTTAGTTTGCCATCTTCATAATTATAGAAGCGGGAAATCAGATTAATAATGGTGGTTTTTCCTGCACCCGTGTGCCCGACAAAAGCGATCGTTTCTCCAGGCTGAACTTCAAAGCTGATACCTTTCAAAATAAGGGCATCTTCGTATCCAAATGTTACATGATCGAATACAAAATGTCCGGTAGTACCCGCAAGCTCTTTCGCACCTTTCTCATCCGTTTCTTCTTGCTCTTCATCGATCACGTTAAAGACACGCTCAGCTCCGGCAATTGCTGAAAGTAAAATATTGAATTGATTGGAAAGTTCATTCAGCGGCCGAGTAAATTGGCGGGCATATTCCGTGAAAATAACAATGATACCAACTGATATATAACCATGAATAGCCAGGATACCGCCTACTAAAGCGATTAATCCAAAACTTAAAAAATTTAACATGTTCATCACTTTGGGAATGAACCCAGAAATGGTTAGCGACCAAAATCCGGTGTTTCTAAGCTTACTATTTCTCTCTTTAAACTCTCGTGTAACGCGTTCTTCCTGGGAAAATGTTTTTACAATATGCTGACCGGAAACAATTTCTTCGACATAGCCATTTAACTCGCCTAAATCCCGCTGCTGTAATTTATAAAGAGGGCCGGTACGCTTTGTGATCCATCTTATTCCGAGGAACATAAACGGAATAATCGCCATGGTAACGAGTGTCAGCAAAGGACTGAGATAAATCATAACAGAAATGGTACCGGCAAGCGTGATAACACTAGAAAAAATTTGAATCACAGATTGATTCAGCGTGTTATTTACATTATCAATATCGTTTGTAATTCTGCTCATTAATTCACCGTGCTGACGTTTATCAAAATAAGATATAGGGAGACGATGAAATTGATGAAATAGATCAGAACGCAATGCATACACGGTGTTTTGGGCAATCCCGACCATCCAGTAATTTTGCATGAAAACGGATATCGAATGGGCTAAATAAATGATAATCAACCACAGAAGCAGCAACCCTAAACCAGAACTTTCTTTTGTTACAATAAAGTCATCAATTGCCATACCAACCATATAAGGGCCAAGTAAAGCCATTGCAGAGCTGATTAATACCATAAGAATCACAAGGCTGAGTTTTCCCTTTTCTCTGGCAAGATAGGACCAAATCCTTTTTACAGTTCCTTTTGTATTTTTTGCACGTTTCTTTGGATTGATATGAACATGGTCCAAAGAAATTTTTTTATATTGAAAAGGTTGTTTGAATGGGTTACTTTGCATGTGGATACCCCTTTCCAAATTGTGACTCTACAATTCTAAGGTATAAATCAGATTGGTTAAGCAGTTCCTGATGTGTGCCATGAGCCTGTATATGCCCATCATCCAACAGCAGGATACGGTCTGTCGTCATTGCTGTGGCTATTTTTTGGGTAATAATTAATGTTGTGCAATGATAATCCTGAATGGCTTTTAACAGGCGGGATTCCGTCGCTAAATCAAGTGCACTCGTACTGTCATCAAGCATTAAAATCTTAGGTCTGCGAATGAAAGCTCGGGCAATCGAAATCCGCTGTTTCTGGCCACCAGAAAGATTCACCCCTTTTTGTCCAACCTTTGTTTCATACTGCTCAGATAGATCCATAATGGTATCGTGAATTTGTGCATCTTTTGCTGCTTGTATAATTTCCTCCATAGATGCGTGTTGCTTCCCCCAGGCAATATTTTCTTTTACAGATCCTGTAAATAGGAGGGGGGTTTGTGGCACGTAACCAATACTGCCCCGAAGCTGATCAAGTGTATAATCTGTAATTGGACGATCATCAATAAAGATCGAACCGCCACTCGATTCGTACAGGCGGGGAATGAGCTGAAACAATGAGGTTTTACCTGCTCCCGTTGCCCCGATAATAGCGAGTTTTTCGCCAGCATCAGCTGTAAAAGAAATATCTTCTAAAACACGTTCATTTGCAGCAGGATAAGTAAAAGATACTTGATTGTAAGTAATTTTGCCTTTGGTCACTTCTATGCTCAGGTCTGCCTTGTTTTGAGCCTCGGATGGAACGTTAACAGTAAGAACATGATTAATACGGTGTGCAGATGCCTTTGCACGTGAAAAAGCCAGGATGATAAATGTAAACATGGAAATGGACATGGAAACACGCATCGCATAATTGACGATCGCAACAATGTCACCAACAGAGGTTTGCCCGGCAATCGACTGCACGTTTCCAAACCAAATAATGAAGATTAAACTCAGATTCATCACAAACAGGAGAACAGGCATCGAAGCTCGATAAATCGAAAGGTGTAACGCATGGAGTCAGCTAAATTTTTATTTGCCTTTGTGAACCGGGATTCCTCATAATCACGCCGAAGAAAAGCTTTAATTAACCGCATCCCGGACAGGTTTTCCTGCATTACCCGATTGACGTTATCGACATTACGCTGTACGTTATCAAAAAGCTTTGTAGCCACACGAAGTACCCAAAGAATAAAGCCGACCAAGACGGGGACGGTTACCAAAAAGATCAGTGCAAGTTTGGCATTTACGATAAACGCCATCACTACCCCACCAATTACAAGTAAAGGTGCTTTTGCCATAATGCGAAGCGCCATAAAGATCGTATTTTGAATCTGTCTCACATCGTTCGTAAATCTTGTCACAAGTCCTGAGGTAGGATATTGATTTAAATTAGCAAATGAAAAACGTTGAATTTTATTAAACAGTTTCTCACGTATGTCATAAGCAAAACCGAGGCTTACATGAGACGCGTAAAAAGAATTAAGAATCCCAGCTGTAAAAGCAATAAACGCGAGGCCAATCATAATACTGCCCCACATTACAATATTATTAATGTCTTGCGTCACAACACCATCATTAATCATTTTTCCAAGGAAAAAGGGAAGAAGCAGTTCTACGCCCAGTTCAATCAATGTTAAAGCATAGGCAATGATAATGTGGAGTTTGTACGGTTTTAAAAAAGCGAAAATATTTTTCAACGTAAAACCTCCATATGTAAATTAGTGAACCGAGAGTAGCAATGTTCTTCTATATTATAATAGGAAAGAAGATTTTTTCAAAAAAATGAGAACGATTTTAGTGGAGGAGGGAGAGATGGGGAAAAAAGGGGAGAGGGAACAGCCCTCTCTTAGGGGTATGTATAGAATCCTTTTCCGCTTTTCCTTCCGTAATGACCTGCGCGGACCAGTTTTTTTAAAAGCGGCGGGATACGATATTTGGAGTCACCTGTTTCTTGATATAATGTCTCTTGCACATATAAAAGTGTATCGAGACCGATCATATCCGCTAATTTCAATGGACCAATTGGCTGGTTTGTTCCAAAGACCATTCCTTTATCAATATCCTCTGCAGTCGAGATTCCTTCTCCTAAGACAAAAATAGCTTCACTAATCATCGGAACTAAAATTCGATTTACAACAAACAGCGGGGAGTCTATAGCAATAATGCTTTCTTTTTCCATTTGTTTTGTCAGTTCCTGGATTGTATATACAGTCTCTTGTGAAGTTTCCTCTCCACGAACAATTTCAACGAGTTTCATGACTGGCACTGGATTAAAAAAGTGCATACCACAAACACGATCCGGGCGACTTGTAGCACTCCCAATCTCTGTAACACTTAAGCTGGATGTGTTTGTTACAAGTATTGTATTACAATCACATAAAGCATCCAATTCCCGAAATACTTTTTTCTTAGCATCCATATTTTCGGTAATCGCTTCTACAACGATAGCAGCATCACGTAATTGTCCTTTATCTGAAGTAAGATCTATCCGTTCTACAATGGATTCTTTTGTTTCTTGGATTTTCTGTTTTTTTAAAACTCTTTCCACATTAGAGGTGATTGTCTCTTTTGCTTCTATAAGTTTATTTTCACTAATATCTGTGATCACTACATGGTGTCCTGCCAAAGCAAATACTTGTGCAATTCCGTTTCCCATGATACCTGAGCCCAAAATACCGATTTTCATATGCTCACTCCTCGTATAGTATATTTAAGCTTTTCTTTTCAGCCTATTAACTTTTACAAATTTACAAAAATCTCATTGTTGATAACTACGTTACCTTTCACTACTGGCGGACGCTTT
>NZ_JFBD01000023.1 GCF_000709085.1 Virgibacillus alimentarius
TGTACAGCTGCGCCTGGAAGTGAGGATAGAAGGATACGACGCAAGGAGTTTCCTAGAGTAGTACCATATCCACGTTCAAGCGGTTCGACGACGAACTTACCAAATGTAGCATCATCGCTGATCTCTACCGTTTCAATTTTTGGTTTTTCAATTTCGATCATTCAACAAAACCCTCCTTTAAAACGTCGAAACCCCGGTTAGACTCTGTCTAACCGAAATTCCTCAAATAGGCAGTTGGCGTTTCTGCTCTATCGTATTTCTTTCGTACTCTGCCATACTAAATGTTGAGTTAATAGAAAAAATATATTTTTCTTAGACTTTTAGCCATCATAACCCATTATAGACAGGGTGACAAATTCTATACAGTTTTTTTATACACGACGACGTTTTGGTGGGCGACAACCATTATGAGGGACTGGAGTCACATCACGAATTGCAGTAACTTCTAATCCAGCTGCTTGCAGTGAACGAATAGCAGCTTCACGACCAGCACCAGGCCCTTTAACAGTAACTTCTAATGTTTTCATACCAACTTCTGTCGCTGCTTTAGCTGCTGTTTCTGCAGCCATTTGAGCAGCAAAAGGTGTTGATTTTTTAGATCCTTTAAAACCAAGTGCACCTGCTGAGCTCCAGCCAATTACATTACCCTGATTATCTGTAATAGATACAATTGTATTGTTAAATGTAGAACGAATGTGTCCTATGCCGGATTCTACCTGCTTTTTCACTTTACGCTTACGTGTGTTTGTATTTTTACGAACCATTAATTAGCTTACCTCCTTACTTTATTTTTATTTGTTAGAAGCCGCATGACGTGGGCCTTTACGAGTACGTGAGTTGTTTTTAGTCTTTTGCCCGCGAACTGGAAGTCCACGGCGATGACGAAGGCCTCTGTAAGATCCGATTTCAGTCAAACGTTTGATGTTTAAAGATGTTTCACGTCGTAAGTCACCTTCTACAGTGTAACTTTCAATTGCTTTACGGATGCTACCCAATTCATCTTCCGTAAGATCGCGTACACGAGTGTTTTCTGAAACGCCTGCTTCTTTAAGGACTTTCTGTGCAGTGGTTTTTCCAACTCCAAAAATATAAGTTAAAGAAATCACTATACGTTTATCACGCGGAATATCAATACCTGCAATACGTGCCATATGCATTAGCACCTCCTTGTTATTAACCTTGTTTTTGCTTGTGTTTCGGGTTTTCGCAAATCACCATTACTTTGCCTTTGCGTTTAATAATTTTACATTTTTCACAAATTGGTTTTACAGATGCTCTTACTTTCATCATCTTTACCTCCTTTTATATCGGAGCTCATGCTTATTTATAACGGTACGTAATTCGTCCTCTAGTCAAATCATACGGAGAAAGTTCAACCGTTACCTTATCGCCTGGCAGAATGCGGATAAAGTGCATACGAATTTTACCAGACACATGTGCCAAGACCGTATGCCCATTTTCAAGCTCTACATTAAACATTGCGTTAGGCAATGTTTCCGTTACGGTTCCTTCAACTTCAATTACATCGTCTTTCGCCATCGTGTTGATCTCCCTTCTTTAAATCAGTCACAACCTCATCAATAAACTTAGCTATGGCAAATCGTAATTTCCCATTTGTGACACGACCAGTTTCTAGAAGGCTTTTTCGGACTTCCGGAGAAATGAAATTCGTTATCTCAATATGATTGACATTCTTTTTTTTAGGCCGATCATATTTTCGTTTTTCTCCGTCTGCCAGCAAGACAAATCGATCTTCGCTCACTTCAATAACGACCGCATATTGACCTGCTTCACGTCCCTGTACTATACGAACAACTTGACCTATCCGCGGAATCGAATCAGTTTCGCTCAACAACGATCACCTTCACTTAGGCTCTAATTTATTATCCCTTGAAAAAGGTTTTAATAGTTACCACATGCAGTGTCACTTTTTATTTAATCAACCATGTTCTACTTACATTTTCCGTAACATACATTATAACTTTCAATATAGAGAAATGCATCTATTCCGGATTAGTAAATATAGTTAAATGGTCTATTTTTCAATTCTATTTTGTATATCTTGAAATACTTGATCAATATCTTGATCACCATTAATCGTTACAAGCAACTCTTTTTCCTGATAAAAATCCAGTAAAGGTTTTGTCTGTTTGATATTTACTGCTAAACGATTTTTCACAGTTTCCGCCTGGTCGTCTTCACGTTGAATTAATGTTGATCCGTCTTTATCACATATTCCCTCTTTTTCAGGAGGATTATACATTACATGATAAGTTGCTCCGCATGTTGGACAAACTCTTCGACCAGTTAGGCGCTCCACTAAATTTTCTTCAGGTACATCCACATGCAGGACATAATTAATTGATTCATTCATATTTTTTAATAGTGTTTGCAATGCGTCTGCTTGGGCGATGGTTCTAGGAAATCCATCCAGTAAAAAACCATTTTTACAGTCCTCTTTTTGCAAACGTTCTTCAACGATACCTATTGTCACTTCGTCCGGAACCAGTTCGCCCTGATCCATATAAGCTTTTGCTTTTTTTCCTAAATCTGTTTCTTCTTTAATTGCTAAACGGAACATATCCCCTGTTGAAATGTGCGGGATATTATATTTTTCATTAATTTTTTCAGCCTGTGTACCTTTTCCGGCACCAGGAAGCCCCATTAAGATTAAATTCAAGTTTTCTCCCCTCGCTCTCATAGGCAGCAAGGTTTTACTTAATAAATC
>NZ_JFBD01000024.1 GCF_000709085.1 Virgibacillus alimentarius
AGAGATCTCAATGCTTTTGCAATTATTATTTAATTTGGTTGCGGGAGCAAGATTTGAACTTGCGACCTTTGGGTTATGAGCCCAACGAGCTACCAGACTGCTCCATCCCGCGATATATAATATTATTTCAAAGCCTGGCGGCGTCCTACTCTCACGGAGGCAAAGCCTCAACTACCATCGGCGCTGGAGAGCTTAACTACTGTGTTCGGTATGGGAACAGGTGTGACCTCTCCGCTCTTGCTACCAGACAAGATATATTATAAGCATTTCTTGAGAAAAATGCAAGGGATAATTTTATTTATACCCTAAAAACTAAATAAGAGTGTTTTATCTACGAATCAAACCAAGATAGATAGTTAGTTAAGTCCTCGATCGATTAGTATCCGTCAGCTGCACGTGTCACCACGCTTCCACCTCGGACCTATCAACCTTATCGTCTCTAAGGGATCTTACTCACTTAAAGTGATGGGAAGTCTCATCTTGAGGGAGGCTTCATGCTTAGATGCTTTCAGCACTTATCCTTGCCACACGTAGCTACCCAGCTATGCTCCTGGCGGAACAACTGGTACACCAGCGGTGTGTCCATCCCGGTCCTCTCGTACTAAGGACAGCTCCTCTCAAACTTCCAGACGCCCACGACGGATAGGGACCGAACTGTCTCACGACGTTCTGAACCCAGCTCGCGTACCGCTTTAATGGGCGAACAGCCCAACCCTTGGGACCGACTACAGCCCCAGGATGCGATGAGCCGACATCGAGGTGCCAAACCTCCCCGTCGATGTGAACTCTTGGGGGAGATAAGCCTGTTATCCCCGGGGTAGCTTTTATCCGTTGAGCGATGGCCCTTCCATGCGGAACCACCGGATCACTAAGCCCGACTTTCGTCCCTGCTCGACTTGTGGGTCTCGCAGTTAAGCTCCCTTCTGCCTTTGCACTCTGCGAATGATTTCCAACCATTCTGAGGGAACCTTTGGGCGCCTCCGTTACCTTTTGGGAGGCGACCGCCCCAGTCAAACTGCCCACCTGAAACTGTCTCCGGACCGGATCACGGCCCTGGGTTAGAAGGTTCATACAGCCAGGGTGGTATCCCACGGGTGCCTCCACCGAAGCTGGCGCTCCGGATTCGATGGCTCCCACCTATCCTGTACAAGCTGCACGAACATTCAATATCAGGCTACAGTAAAGCTCCACGGGGTCTTTCCGTCCTGTCGCGGGTAATGCGCATCTTCACGCATCGTATAATTTCACCGGGTCTCTCGTTGAGACAGTGCCCAAATCGTTGCACCTTTCGTGCGGGTCGGAACTTACCCGACAAGGAATTTCGCTACCTTAGGACCGTTATAGTTACGGCCGCCGTTTACTGGGGCTTCAGTTCTACGCTTCGCACGCAAGTGCTAACGTTTCCCCTTAACCTTCCAGCACCGGGCAGGTGTCAGCCCCTATACTTCGCCTTTCGGCTTCGCAGAGACCTGTGTTTTTGATAAACAGTCGTTTGGGCCTATTCACTGCGGCTTCTCGGACGAGAAGCACCCCTTCTCCCTAAGTTACGGGGTCATTTTGCCGAGTTCCTTAACGAGAGTTCTCCCGCTCACCTTAGGATTCTCTCCTCGCCTACCTGTGTCGGTTTGCGGTACGGGCACCTCTTTCCTCACTAGAGGATTTTCTAGGCAGTGTGGAGTCAGGAACTTCGGTACTCTATTTCCCTCCCCATGACAGCTCAGGTAAAGCCGAACGGATTTTCCTATCCGGCACCCTAACTGCTTGGGCGCACACATCCATCGGTGCGCATTCCCTATCCTGCTGCGTCCCCCCGTCATTCAAACGGAAAGGAGGTGGTACAGGAATATCTACCTGTTATCCATCGCCTACGCCTTTCGGCCTCGGCTTAGGTCCCGACTAACCCTGAGCGGACGAGCCTTCCTCAGGAAACCTTAGGCATTCGGTGAAAGAGATTCTCACTCTTTTTTCGCTACTCATACCGGCATTCTCACTTCTAAGCGCTCCACCAGTCCTCACGGTCTGACTTCGCAGCACTTAGAACGCTCTCCTACCACTGTTCCGAAGGAACAATCCGCAGCTTCGGTGATACGTTTAGCCCCGGTATATTTTCGGCGCAGAGTCACTCGACCAGTGAGCTATTACGCACTCTTTAAATGATGGCTGCTTCTAAGCCAACATCCTGGTTGTCTAAGCAACTCCACATCCTTTTCCACTTAACGTATACTTTGGGACCTTAGCTGGCGGTCTGGGCTGTTTCCCTTTCGACTATGAACCTTATCACCCATAGTCTGACTCCCAAAGCTAAGTAGCTGGAATTCGGAGTTTGACTGAATTCGGTAACCCGATGAGGCCCCTAGTTCAATCAGTGCTCTACCTCCAGCACTCGTTCTTTGAGGCTAGCCCTAAAGCTATTTCGGAGAGAACCAGCTATCTCCGTGTTCGATTGGCTTTTCACCCCTACCCACACCTCATCCCCGCATTTTTCAACATACGTGGGTTCGGGCCTCCTGTCAGTGTTACCTGACCTTCACCCTGGACATGGGTAGATCACACGGTTTCGGGTCTACGACCGCATACTAAAATCGCCCTGTTCAGACTCGCTTTCGCTTCGGCTCCGTGTTGTCCACTTAACCTTGCATACGATCGTAACTCGCCGGTCCATTCTACAAAAGGTACGCCGTCACCCATAAACGGGCTTCGACTACTTGTAGGCACACGGTTTCAGGTTCTCTTTCACTCCCCTTCCGGGGTACTTTTCACCTTTCCCTCACGGTACTGGTTCACTATCGGTCACTAGGGAGTATTTAGCCTTGGGAGATGGTCCTCCCGGATTCCGACGGAATTCCACGTGTTCCGCCGTACTCAGGATCCACTTCGGAGGAAATGTCCTTTCGACTACAGGGCTCTTACCTTCTATGGCTGATCTTTCCAGATCGATTCATCTAAAACATTTCTTGGTAACTCCACATGAAGTGTCCTACAACCCCAGAAAGCAAGCTTTCTGGTTTGGGCTGATTCCGGTTCGCTCGCCGCTACTTGGGAAATCGCGTTTGCTTTCTCTTCCTCCGGGTACTGAGATGTTTCAGTTCCCCGGGTATGCCTCACTTATCTTATGTATTCAGATAAGTGTACTGTTCCATTACGAACAGTGGGTTTCCCCATTCGGAAATCCTCGGATCGCAGTTTACTTACAACTTCCCGAGGCATATCGGTGTTAGTCCCGTCCTTCGTCAGCTCCTAGTACCAAGGCATCCACCGTGCGCCCTTCTTCACTTAACTAGCTTTATCATGAAAAAAGTCGTACTTTTTGGTTTGATGTCGTTGATCTTACTCTTATTTAGTTTTCAAGGTACAAAAATGGAGCCTAGCGGGATCGAACCGCTGACCTCCTGCGTGCAAGGCAGGCGCTCTCCCAGCTGAGCTAAGGCCCCATGTTTTTTATAGATGGTGGGCCTGGGTGGACTCGAACCACCGACCTCACGCTTATCAGGCGTGCGCTCTGACCGACTGAGCTACAGGCCCATCTATGTATTATTCAAGGAAATTAATCCCTCAAAACTGAACCAAACAACCAAGTATGTTTCCGTTATAATCCAGCTCCTGCGCCGTTGAACGGGCGCACTCGCTTTCTATTTATCCTTAGAAAGGAGGTGATCCAGCCGCACCTTCCGATACGGCTACCTTGTTACGACTTCACCCCAATCATTGGCCCCACCTTCGGCGGCTGGCTCACAAAAGTGTTACCTCACCGACTTCGGGTGTTGCCAACTCTCGTGGTGTGACGGGCGGTGTGTACAAGACCCGGGAACGTATTCACCGCGGCATGCTGATCCGCGATTACTAGCGATTCCTGCTTCATGTAGGCGAGTTGCAGCCTACAATCCGAACTGAGAATGGTTTTATGGGATTTGCTAACACGTTGCCGCTTCGCTGCCCTTTGTTCCATCCATTGTAGCACGTGTGTAGCCCAGGTCATAAGGGGCATGATGATTTGACGTCATCCCCACCTTCCTCCGGTTTGTCACCGGCAGTCACCTTAGAGTGCCCAACTAAATGCTGGCAACTAAGATCAAGGGTTGCGCTCGTTACGGGACTTAACCCAACATCTCACGACACGAGCTGACGACAACCATGCACCACCTGTCACTCTGTCCCCGAAGGGAACTCGGTATCTCTACCGATAGCAGAGGATGTCAAGACCTGGTAAGGTTCTTCGCGTAGCTTCGAATTAAACCACATGCTCCACCGCTTGTGCGGGTCCCCGTCAATTCTTTTGAGTTTCAGCCTTGCGGCCGTACTCCCCAGGCGGAGTGCTTAATGCGTTAACTTCAGCACTAAGGGGCGGAAACCCCCTAACACCTAGCACTCATCGTTTACGGCGTGGACTACCAGGGTATCTAATCCTGTTCGCTACCCACGCTTTCGCACCTCAGCGTCAGTTACAGACCAGAGAGTCGCCTTCGCCACTGGTGTTCCTCCACATCTCTACGCATTTCACCGCTACACGTGGAATTCCACTCTCCTCTTCTGTACTCAAGTCCTCCAGTTTCCAATGACCCTCCACGGTTAAGCCGTGGGCTTTCACATCAGACTTAAAAGACCGCCTGCGCGCGCTTTACGCCCAATAATTCCGGACAACGCTCGCCCCCTACGTATTACCGCGGCTGCTGGCACGTAGTTAGCCGGGGCTTTCTGGTTAAGTACCGTCAAGGTACTGTCCTATTCGAACAATACTTGTTCTTCCCTAACAACAGAGTTTTACGATCCGAAAACCTTCATCACTCACGCGGCGTTGCTCCGTCAGACTTTCGTCCATTGCGGAAGATTCCCTACTGCTGCCTCCCGTAGGAGTCTGGGCCGTGTCTCAGTCCCAGTGTGGCCGATCACCCTCTCAGGTCGGCTACGCATCGTTGCCTTGGTGAGCTTTTATCTCACCAACTAGCTAATGCGCCGCGGGCCCATCTGTAAGTGACAGCAAATGCCGCCTTTTAACTTCCCATCAGGCGATGAAAAGTGTCATTCGGTATTAGCTCACGTTTCCGCGAGTTATCCCAATCTTACAGGCAGGTTGCCCACGTGTTACTCACCCGTCCGCCGCTCGTTCCACAAACGTCACCCCCGAAGGGGATCGATTTGCTTCCCGCGCTCGACTTGCATGTATTAGGCACGCCGCCAGCGTTCGTCCTGAGCCAAGATCAAACTCTCCATAAAAGTTTGTGTAAAATTGACACCAATCAATTCTACAAATGTCTTAGCTTTATTTCTTGCATGTAGATAATCAGATTGTATTCATGAATTTAGATCAGTTGATCTGCATCCACAACCACAAGCTATCATCTATATTCTTGACATACTGGTTGTTTTGTTCAGTTTTCAAAGAGCAAATTGTGCTTCGCCGTTCAAAATTGGCGACTTTATTAATATATCACGCTGACAAGATAATGTCAACAACTTTTTTGGTGGAGCCTAGCGGGGTCGAACCGCTGACCTCCTGCGTGCAAGGCAGGCGCTCTCCCAGCTGAGCTAAGGCCCCAAATGAAATGGTCGGGAAGA
>NZ_JFBD01000025.1 GCF_000709085.1 Virgibacillus alimentarius
TTTTTTTATTTGATAGTGACAACAAACCTTCATTCCTATCCAGTCATGTAATTTTACTAGTGTTAGAAATAAACACAAATACGTTGGTCATCGATGTTTTTAATATTGATATCCATTTCATAAATATCTTTTAATACACATTCATCGATAACATCGCATGTTGGCCCTTGCTTTACAATTTTCCCATCTTTCAATGCCACAATTTGATCGGAATAGCAAGATGCAAAGTTAATATCATGAATCACAATAACAATTGTTTTTCCTAACTCATCAACCAGACGGCGAAGAGTTTTCATGATTTGTACAGAATGGCGCATATCCAAGTTATTAAGCGGCTCATCCAACATTATATATTCTGTATCTTGTGCGATAACCATTGCAATATGTGCGCGCTGACGCTGACCACCACTGAGTTCATCTAAGTATTTATCTTGCATATCGCGAAGTTCCATATAATCAATCGCTTGATCTACTTTTTCCCAGTCTTCCTTTTTCAATTTTCCTTGAGAATATGGGAAACGCCCAAATGAAACGAGCTCACGAATCGTTAATTTTAAATTAATGGAATTGGACTGCTTCAAAATAGATATTTTCTTTGCCAGATCTTTGCCTTTCGCTTTCGTAATATCCTTGCCATCAATCGTAATTTCGCCATCATCTTTCGCAATAAGACGACTGATCATTGAGATTAATGTACTCTTCCCAGCTCCATTGGGACCAATAAAAGAAGTAATTGTTCCTTTTTCTATTTTTACAGAAACATCCTCTACTACATTCTTTTTATTATATTTTTTAAATACACTTTTAATATCTACCATGATTTATTCTCCTTTAACAAAAGATATATAAAGTAGACGCCACCAATAAAGTTAATAATGACACTAATCGTTGTTTGAAATACGAAGACTTTCTCAACGATAAATTGCCCACCTAACAAAGCAATAATACTTATTAATATAGATCCAATAATAAGGTAAAAATGACGAAATGTTTTCAGGAATTCATAAGCAACGTTAACAACTAAAAGACCGAGAAACGTAATCGGGCCAATTAGTGCTGTAGCGATTGAAATAAGAATAGCTACAATGATCAGCAATCGTTTAACAACATAGTCATATGGGACGCCCAGATTAATAGCATCATCTTTTCCGAGCGCTAAAACATCAAGGTACTTGTTAAAACGTGCATAATACAAAGTAACAAGCAGCATGAGAGCGATCGATAAATAAACAAGGTCTGTATTCACGTTATTGATACTCGCAAACATGCGATCTTGCGCAACCATAAACTCGTTTGGGTCAATAAGTACTTGCATAAAGGAAGTGAGACTGCTGAAAAATGTCCCTAAGATCATTCCAATTAGTAAGAGAAAATAGATATTATTTTTTTCTCCCCTGAATAAAATTCGGAACAGAATGAGTGAAAATAAAGCCATAATCCCTACAGATACAAGATAATTAATATTACTATTCATCATTACAAGCGATTTTGACCCGAAAACAAAGATAATAAATGTTTGAATAAGTAAGTATAATGAATCAAGCCCCATAACACTCGGAGTCAATATACGATTATTTGTAATCGTCATAAAAATAGTTGTTGAAAATGCGATGGCTCCACCTGTTATGATAATTGCTACAACTTTAATAATTCTTCTTGGTAAGATATAGCCGATATTTCCACTTAAATCATAAAAAACATATAAGAGTGCTAAGATTGATGCAATTATTGCCAGGATGATCGTCTTCTTTTTATAACCCATATTTCCGTCTCCTTACTAACAGATAGATGAATATCCCACTACCGATAACCCCAACTGTCAGACTGATTGGAATCTCATACGGGTAAATGATAATCCTGCCAATGATATCGCATGTTAGAACAAAGACAGCCCCTAGCAATGCTGTATGTAATAAACTTTTTTTCAAATGGTCTCCTTGATAGATTGTCACTATATTTGGGATGATTAATCCTAAAAACGGTATCATTCCCACCGACAAAACAACAGATGCTGTAACCAGAGCCACAATAATTAGTCCAATGTTTACGACTTGCCTATAATTTAAACCTAAATTTCTAGAGAAATCCTCCCCCATACCTGCAATGGTAAATTTATTCGCATAAAAATAGGCGATCATTAGAATAGGTATACTGATAAACATTAACTCATAATTTCCGCTCATAATCATGGAAAAGTCACCTTGCATCCATGATGTCATATTTTGAATTAAATCATTTTTATAAGCGAAAAATGTTGAAATTGAGTTTATAATATTCCCAAACATTAAACCAACTAAAGGAATAAATATCGCATCTTTAAACTTGATCTTTTCTAGAATTTTCATAAAAACAAGCGTACCAAGAAGCGCAAATGCAAAAGATACTAACATTTTTTGTATTGGGCTTGCGGTAGTAAAAATCATTAGAGAAACAAGTACCCCAAGTCGGGCCGAATCCAGCGTTCCCGAAGTCGTTGGAGAAACGAATTTATTTTTACTTAGTTGTTGCATAATCAGCCCGCAAATACTCATGCTCATGCCAGCAATTAAAATACTAAAAAGCCTTGGCAATCTGCTAACAAGCAACACTTCCGCCTGATCGTCTGTTAAGTGAAAAATATCAAGTGGTGATACTTCAGACACACCTATAAATGTAGATGTAAAAGATAAAACTAGTAATGCAATAACTAAGTAACGTATTTTCATAAAAATGTCCTTCTCAATGAATTAATAATAATTATTATGTTTGAATGATTATAATTAATAATGATATTCATTATCAATTAGATTTAATTTGAGTATAGCACATTAAAAAATGAGATTCAATAAAATACATACGGTTTTTTAATAGATCATTAGAATAATAGTATTTTTGGACCAAATGAAAAAAGCCTTCTGAGTAGTTATTCAAGAAGACCTTTCGTATGTTCATTTATTTTCCTCCACTTTACAGCCTTCACCTGTACAATATGATGTTTCTAAATCTTTGGGGTTAAGATCATGAAGGAACGGTTTTTTGTTTTCATCAATCCATACCTTTTCAAGCACGTCTAAGAAAACCTCTGTCGGTTGCGCACCAGATACAGCATACTTATCATTAAATACGAAAAAAGGAACTCCTTTGACGCCAATTTCCCTTGCTTGTCTTTCTTCGGCACGTACAAGTGATGCAAAGTCATTTTCACCGAGTAACGCTGCTACTTCTTTCGAATTTAAACCTACCTCTTCTGCTAGTTCAACTAATGTTGCGTGATCAGCGATATGTCTGGTATCGGTAAAGTAAGCTTTCAATAATCGCTCTGTCATTTCCTTACCTTTTTCATTTGCCTCAGCATATTTAGCAACGCGATGAGCATCAAATGTATTTGTATGTATCATCGTGTCAAAATGGTACTTTAAACCTTCTTCAGCTGCTTGCTTTCCAATATCAGCGTTAGTAGCTTTTGCTTTTTCTACACCCATTCCATATTTACTTGCTAATAATTCATGGATACTTTTTTCTGGGTTCTTTTTTGCACATGGGTCCAACTGATAACTTTTATATTTAATCGTTATATGATCATCTTTATTAAAAGTTTTTAATGCCTTTTCAAACCGGCGCTTTCCTATATAGCAAAATGGACAGACAAAATCGGACCAAATATCTACTTTCATTTTGTTACACCTCATTTCTGTAAGTATTTTAGCATAGCCAATCCAGCTATAGATAATTTTGTGCTTAAGAAACGAGGTGCAGCAATATAATTCATAAGTCATATTTTTAGTGACTTCGGCGATCGACATAATGCCCATAATCTGGGATGGCGAGATGATTAAAATCTTTTACGAGCGTCACTAGACCTTGTTTAAGTTCTTCTCCCTCCATCATGACACCGTGTCCAGGAACTACTGTATTCGGATTGAGATCAGCTAATTTTTTTACTGATTCCCATGCCGCGTCCCAATCAGTTGTTAAATATCTTGGAGGTCCGTTTACTTCAGGGGTTTGCATTAGTACATTGTAAAATGAATCCTGTTTAACAGTAATAAAGGCATCTCCAGATAACAACATAGCATCTTTTTCTCTAAAAAAGGAGACATGGCCAGGAGAGTGTCCAGGAGTGTGAACCCATTTCCAATCAGGTAACCCGGGGACACTCTGGTCTGATGGCAAAGCTTTTACAGCTTGCCCCAAATTAATCGGTTCATTAGGGTACATAGGGGAAACTTTAGCCAGCATTCCGCCTTCAACCGTTGGATCCGGTTCAGGATAGCCTTTTTCTCCAGTTAAATAAGGCAACTCTAATTCATGTGCATAGACAGGCACATCCCACTCTTTAACCAAATCAACCAACCCACCGACATGATCAAAGTGACCGTGCGTTAATAAAATTGCTGTTGGTTTACTCTCCTCCCCAAAACGTTCAGCTACTACTGCGTAAATTTCTTCAGCTGATTGGGGTAAACCCGCGTCAACTAAAGCCCACTTCCCGTCCTTTGGGTGACCAATAAAGGAGATGTTTACAATTTGATCTGTATAGTAAGATACATCATTTGCTGCTTCTTCTTTCATTCGACTTGTTATCGACGTCATAGGGATAAATCTGCTATCCCTGCTTTCATGCATATTTTTATCCATATCTTATTTAAAACCTCCATTCTAAAGTAGTATATGGAGGTTAAAGAAAAATAATCGGACGTGTTCAAAACGAAATATTGCTTTTCATAACATTTTTTAACCATTGCTAAAGCAAACTTTAGCATTCCTATTCTAATAATGAGGTACCCATAATGCTGACTCGTTTTGTATCTTTTAATTCCTTTATTGTTTGGGCTCCAATACCAAACATGGTCATTTTCAATTCTAATTCAATTTGATCCATTGTTCTCATAACTTCCTCTTCCGATTCAGTTGCAGCCTGCAATAACTGACGAGCGAATCCGGTGATATCAGCCCCAAGGGTTATTGCCTTTGCAGCATCTAGTCCCGTTTTCATCCCTCCACTTGCAATTACTGGCGTATTCTCAAGCTTGCTTTTAACAGATACGATACAATCCTTGGTTGGAATGCCCCAGCTATTAAATGCTTCAGCCGCTCCTTTTTTAAGTTCGTCTTGGGACCTGAGCTTTTCCACTTGACTCCATGAGGTACCACCTGCACCCGCCACATCGATATAACTGATTCCCGCATCATATAATTGACGAGCAACTGTACCGTCAATCCCAAAACCTACTTCTTTCGCTCCCACTGGTACACTCAATTCCTTACATACCTTTTCTATTTTTGGCAAAAGATCTTTAAAGTTTAAATCCCCGCCATCTTGTACTACCTCTTGCAAACTGTTCAAATGCAAGACAATGGAATCAGCTCCTGTTAAATCAACAATCCGCTGGCAATGTTCTGCTCCATACCCATAATTAAATTGAACCGCACCAATGTTAGCAATTAATGGTACGGAAGGTGCTTGTTTACGGATTAAAAATGATTCCTGATGTGCATCACTTTCCAGTAACGCTCTTGTAGAGCCTAGTGCAATTGCCCATCCCTTCGCCTCAGCGGCCAGAGCTAAATTTTGATTTATCTTTGCCGCTAGCTCAGAACCGCCAGTCATGGAGCTAACTAAAAACGGAGCTCGCAGATTTTTGGATAAAAATTCAGTATCTAATTTGATATCAGAAAAGTTAATCTCTGGGAGCGCATTATGTATAAAGGAAATTCCTTCTAGTCCAGTTGTTTTATTTACACCCTCAACATTATCATCAAGGCATAATCGTATATGTTCCGTCTTACGCCTATTAATCCCTTCCTCCATATCAACACATCCTTTTTTAATCTATTATAAATCCTACAGACATCATACCAATAATTTGCTTCGTTGTAATGGACAAAGCATATTACTTAAGAGATGATTAACCAGCTCTTAAAATATTAGCACCACCAATTATTGTGCTTATATCAATCTTTTTTCATACCTGGATACATAGCACCTGCCACATCATTTCTAGATTGAGGAGAAAAAGTATTTCCTTTGTTTATATCAACGGACTCGGTGGAATTTTCAACTGATGTCGTATGAGGGTATACATGTTCATTTTTTACAACATGATGGTGTTTAATTGTTGTGTGTGAAGGATGCACATGTTGTACAGTTTCTTCTGTACAATGAAAGACAACATTTTCTTTTACAGGATAAACAATCGGACTCTTTGGTCTATGACACCGACACCAAGGATGACGATGTCGTCTCATAAATATGCCTCCCTTCTTATGATGGGTTACAATTAGCTTATTCATCTCTGTATCATTCAAATACCTAGTTCATCGTTTGCAAATAAAGTTTGGACGTAAAAAATGAGCTAAAAAAGACATGGATTTCTCCACGCCTTTTATTATCGTATATTCATTTCATTTGGGTCAGGGCCTTTACGCTCATTACGATTAAGATCTTCTATTTTGCCCATATCTCCTTCAGTCAATTCAAAATCAAAAACGTTAAAATTTTCTTCTATGCGCGCTGGGGTAACTGATTTTGGAATGACTATTACACCTGATTGGAGATGCCAGCGGATAATTACTTGTGCTGTCGTCTTTCCATGCTTTTTTGCTATTTCCTGTATTAGTGGGTCATTTAATGCTTTCCCTCCTTGATGCAGAGGACTCCAGGCCTCCACATATATGTCATGCTTCAAACAAAATTCTTTCAGTTCAGTTTGCTGTAGATAGGGATGACATTCTACTTGGTTTAAAACTGGCTTTACGTCACATTCATTTAAGATCCGCTGCAATTGTTCAACTGTAAAATTGCAAAGACCGATTGCTTTTACACAGCCGTCATTATATAACTTTTCTAATGCTTTATAAGTATCAATATAATCATCATACTTGGGTGTTGGCCAATGAATCAGATATAGGTCAATATAATCAAGACCTAACTTTTCTAAACTGGAATCAAATGCTTTTAATGTATTTTCATACCCATGATCACTATTCCAAACTTTCGTAGTAATGAATAATTCTTCTCGCGGAATACGGCTATCAGCTATTGCCTCTCCAACTCCCCTTTCATTTTCATAAACCTTTGCCGTATCAATTGATCGATAACCGACATTTAATGCCTTTTTAACCACTACCGCTACCTTTTCTTCTGGTACTTGCCAAACTCCAAAACCAAGTTGAGGCATTTTTAAAGCATTGTTTAAAGTGATGTATAGCATTGCATCGCTTCCTTTCTTTTCGTTAGCTGCGGCTAAGTTTACCATATGAGAGCGCTAGTAGGAAAATCTTTACATTTATAAAATCAAAATTATTTTAAAAAATTTGCAAATACGTGTGATTTTAAGAATATTATATGTTAATCTATATTTATGTTAACCATATGAAATTAAGGTTAACGATAAAGGGGGTTAAACTAGAATGAAAAAATCAAAATGGACACCTCTGAACATCACACTCGGCAGCTTATTTGTTGCTTTAACAGCAGTAGGATCCAATATTACATCCATTGCACCATTTCTGGTAGTTGGGGGTGTTCCTATCACATTGCAGACGTTCTTTGCAGTATTAGCGGGAATCGTTCTGGGAAGCAGGCTAGGAGCCTTTTCCATGTTTATTTATATGGTGCTTGGTTTAGCTGGGGCGCCTATTTTTGCACAATTTAAAGGCGGAATTGCTATGATTCTCTCCCCTACATTCGGTTTTATTATATCATTTATCCTCATTGCTTATGTTGCAGGGAAAATAGCAGAAAAGAAGCGAACCTTGCCGATGTATATTATTGCTGCACTAACAGGTACTGCCATCAACTATATCTTTGGAACCAACTGGATGTACGCAGCTTATTTATTTTGGTTCGAGGCTCCGGAAGGTTTCACCTATAAACTGGCATGGTTGTGGATGATTGTACCGCTGCCAAAAGATATTCTTCTTGCTATTTTTGCGGGTTCATTAGCTTACAGACTTGAAAAAATTACATTGATTAGCAGTAAAATCAAAAATCAAAGACATACTGCTTAATAATAAAGGAGTGGAAAATAATGTCTAAGTGGGATTTGTTAGCAACAAGTGTTATTGATGGTTTTGAGATCTCGGAGGAAGAAGCTTTAGAAATACTCGATTGTCCAAACGAAGAAATTCTTCAACTTTTAAATGGTGCTTACAAAGTTAGATATCACCACTTTGGAAACAAAGTAAAACTGAACATGATTATTAATACAAAGTCAGGCGCTTGTTCGGAAAACTGCGGTTACTGTGCACAATCAAGAGATTCATCGGCTCCAATTGAAAAATACCGAATGATGGATAAGGATTCTATTGTTAAAGGAGCAGAAAATGCGCACAAACTTAACTCAGGCACCTACTGTATTGTTGCTAGTGGGAGAGGGCCGACAGATCGCGAGCTAAACACGGTAATTTCCGCAGTTAAGGAAATAAAACAACAGTATAACATGAAAATATGTGCATGCCTTGGAATACTAAAACCTGGACAAGCACTTCAATTAAAAGAAGCGGGAGTGGATCGGTACAATCATAATCTTAATACCTCTAAAAACCATCATGCCAACATTACAACAAGCCACACGTATCAAGATCGTGTTGCTACAGTCAATAAGGCAAAAGAAGCGGGGATCTCTCCTTGTTCAGGCGTTATCGTCGGTATGAAAGAGTCCAAACTTGATGTCGTACATATGGCGTTAGCTCTAAAAGATTTAGATGCCGATTCTATCCCAGTTAATTTCCTGCATGCTATTGACGGAACAATGCTAGAAGGGACAAATGAACTTAACCCTATGTATTGTTTAAAAGTACTTGCATTATTCCGTTTTATGAATCCTACGAAAGAAATCAGAGTATCTGGTGGCCGGGAAGTTAATCTCAGAACACTGCAGCCTTTAAGTTTATATGCAGCTAACTCCATATTTGTTGGAGACTATTTAACAACTGCCGGTCAAGAAGGTACGAGAGACCATCAAATGCTTAAAGACATGGGATTTGAAATTGATTATGAATCCAGTGACATCCCCGTATAAAAGCAAGATATAGTGAGGTGTTCTTATAAGAAGGGAGGTTGAGCCATTTAAAATGAAACAACCTCTCTTCTTCTATTCTTTTACTATGGATTACTTTTCTTTTTATGATATAAAAAACAATCTTTTGTATGATCATTGACCATCCCTGTTGCTTGCATAAACGCATAACAGATCGTTGGTCCTACAAATTTAAAGCCCCGCTTTTTTAGATCTTTGCTCATTTGCTCTGATTCTTTTGTCAAAGCAGGCACTTCATCATGGGTTTCCCAGTTATTTAAAATGGGCTCCCCGCCGACAAACCGCCAAATATAATGATCAAAGCTGCCAAACTCTTCTTGAATGCGTAAAAAAGCTTGCGCATTCGTAATAACAGAACGAACCTTGCGTTTGTTGCGGATAATCCCTTCGTCCCGCAGTAAGTCTTGTATTTTTTCCTCGCTATACATACTTATAGTCTTTGGATCAAAATTATCAAAAGCAGTCCGGTAATTTTCCCTACGCTTTAAAATTGTTATCCAGCTTAATCCAGCTTGCGCACCCTCAAGTGTGATCATTTCAAATAGCTTTTGATCATCATGAGTTGGAATACCCCATTCAACATCATGGTATTTGATATAAAGTGGGTCTTCTGTTACCCACGCACAACGCTTGTTTCGCATCGTCTACTCTTCCTTTGTTTCTATTTTATTTTCATCATAGGAGATCCAATCACTAAAGCTACCAGGATATAATTTAACATTCTGGAAACCAGCTATTTTTAAAGCCATGATGTTTGGACATGCAGATACCCCAGACCCACATGACACAATAACTTCATTGTCCTTATCTAATTGCTCAAAATGACGATCTAATTCATCCTTATTTTTCCATTTTCCGTGATTTGTTAAAACATCTTTCCAAAAATAGTTTTTTGCGCCCGGAATATGGCCTGCCCGCTTATACCTTGTTTCTTGTTGACCTAAGTATCTATCTTTAGCCCTGGAATCAATGAGAACTGTTTCCTCCTTTTTTTCCTTTACGTCTTGTATATCAACTACTTCATCCGTACGCAACGCTGGTTTAAATTCTTTCGCCGTAAGTTTAGGGAGATCAGTTGTCACTTCATTGCCATTTGCTATCCACTCGTTATAACCGCCTTCAAGCACATATACTTTTTCATGTCCAATATAATGGAGCAGCCACCAGCATCTTGCAGCGAACATATCATTGTGCTGATCATAAACAACTACGGTAGTGTCATTGTCAATTCCAATATGACCTATTTTTGCAACAAAGGTATCTATATCTGGTAAGGGGTGACTCCCTCCATGTTTCGCAATTCTTCCTGATAAATCCTTATCTAGATCCAAATAAACTGCACCTGGAATATGCCCATCCAAATAAGCCTTTCTCCCTGCATCTGGATCATTTAATTGAAAACGGGCATCAATAATCATCGTATTGTTTTGATCATTTTGTAATCGTCGCTTCAAACGATCAACCGTTATAATAGAAGACATGAAATCCCTCCATTTTATTTCAATGTTATTTTCTTCTTCCATCATACATCTTAAAGAACATTCTATATAGAAAAACAACTCGATATGATACGATAGAGATAAATTATAATGGGAGTTGTTATCATGAAAAAAGAACTTATCGACCGTTTTGTTACATATGCGAAAATCGATACACAATCCAATGATGATAATGATAATACACCTTCTACACCAGGACAATTGGAACTGGCCAAAGTGCTGATAGCCGAACTGAAGGAAATTGGTATGCGGGATGTGTCCATGGATGATTATGGATACGTGATGGCTACACTTCCTTCAAATACAGATAAAAACGTACCAACAATTGGCTTTTTAGCACACCTGGATACCGCAACCGATTTCACAGGTAAAGATGTAAAACCACAGGTAATAGAAAGTTTTGATGGGAATGACATTGTACTAAATAAAGAATTGGATGTTGTTTTATCAGCAGCTGATTTTCCTGAATTACCTACATACAAAGGGCACACATTGATTACAACCGATGGGACAACTTTACTTGGAGCGGATAACAAAGCTGGGATTACTGAAATTATGACCGCGATGGCCTATTTGATTAATCATCCAGAAATTAAACATGGACCGATTCGCATCGCCTTTACTCCGGATGAAGAAATTGGCCGGGGTCCGCATAAATTTGATGTAAGCCGTTTCAATGCTTCATACGCGTATACCGTTGACGGTGGACCACTTGGCGAATTACAGTATGAAAGTTTTAATGCTGCAGCTGCTCGTGTAACCTTTAAAGGAAACAGTGTTCATCCTGGTACAGCAAAAGATAAAATGATTAATGCAGGGAAAATAGCTGCTGAATTTATCAGCAAATTCCCGGAGCTGGAGACACCTGAACATACTTCATCCTATGAGGGATTCTTTCATTTAATGGCCGTAAACGGTGATGTTGAAAAGGCGGAAGTAATTTATATTATACGTGACTTTGATAAAGAAAAATTTGCCAAAAGAAAACAGTTGGTGGAAAACTTTGTGAATGACATTAAAGAGAAATATAATGAAACATGCGTCCACTTAGAAATGGTCGATCAGTATTATAATATGCGTGAAAAAATTGAACCTGTTAAAGAAATTGTTAATATTGCCCATCGAGCGATGACAAATTTGGACATCCGTCCCATTGTACAACCAATTCGCGGAGGTACAGATGGTTCACAGCTTTCTTATATGGGACTTCCAACACCTAACATCTTTACAGGAGGAGAAAACTTTCACGGAAAGTTTGAGTATATTTCCGTTGATAATATGGAAAAAGCAACAAACGTTATTATAGAGATTTGTCAATTATTTGCTAAAAAAGAGTATTAACAATAATTGATTCTTGCAGCAACTAATGAGAAAATATAACCTATGAAATGAAAAAGAAACTATCATTCTACATGAATTTTGATCGGAGAGCGAGAAACAATGTCTACGAAAAGTTTGAAGATGTTTATCCTTGCTGCATCGCTTTTATTTATCACTGCATGCAGTAGCCCAGCCAATAGTACGGACGAAGAGAATCATACAGACTCTCGTACAACTGCGGAGGAATTAAACAAAAACGAAAAGCAAGATCTACCTGATAAAACGCTGCAAAAGGGAGATCAAGATAAATCTGTTCAACATCTCCAAGCGGCTTTGAAAGAAATCAACTATCCAATTGAAGCAAATGGAAAATTTGATGCAGAAACCACTTGGGCAATTACGGATATCCAACTACAGCTGGATGATCTCGATATAACCGGTATATATGATATGGATACAAAAGAAGCCATTAATAAAGCTGTTAAAGATAAGCAAGAAATAAATCCAGGATCAGGACTTAAACAGCCTGAAAAGGACAGCGGTGCAAAGGATAAAACGGTAGCAAACCCATATGAAATTTTATCCGTTGTAAATAAACAAAGTGCATTGCCTGCAGACTACACACCGGTGGATCTCGTTGTACCAGATATTCCTTTCCCTTTTACGGAAGATTTGCCAAAAAAACAAATGAGGAAAGTTGCTGCAAAGGCTTTAGAAGAAATGTTTGAGGCTAGTGAGGAAGCAGGGCTGGATTTAGTTGCGCAATCAGGGTATAGATCGTTTGAAAGACAGGAAGCTATTTTTGCATCTAATTCACAAGAACATGGTAAAGAAGCTGCAAACAATTTTAGTGCAAGAGCTGGTGAAAGTGAACATCAGACTGGTTTAACAATGGATGTAACAACACCAAGTATTGAAAATCAATTAATCATAGAATTTGGGGAGACAGAGGAAGGTAAATGGCTTCAACAGCACGCAGCAGATTATGGATATATTATCCGTTATCCGAAAGGAAAAGAAGATATTACAAACTACCAATACGAACCATGGCATATACGTTATGTCGGCAAAAAAGCAGCCAAAGAAATCATGATTAATGAGTTAACATTAGAAGAATATATAGAAAAAATCACAAACTAGTAATCTATAATCATTTTCATTCGTTTAAGTAGGGGATGTACTATCTTCTACTTTTTTTCTATCTATGTAAAAACAGGAGCCGTGTTATGTATTGCGTGAGAAGTGATTCTCACACAATTTTTTGAGATAAATTCTTTTCTTCTGCAATACATTTATCTAGTGCACGAATACATTCTAATGCCTGATCACTGTCAATTTTCCTGTAATGATGACTTCCTCCATCCTCTTCATCCGCTTCATCTGCTAATGTGACGACCTGCTGCAATGGCGTTAATTTTAACTCCCCGGCTGGCAAGTAGGAGTCCGTATGCAATAGAATTGCAACCGCGATTTCTTTAGCCGCATGCCGGTCTTCACCTATTCGAATCAACAATTTGTGCGCACGGCTAGCTCCTTTAATCGCATGAATATCATTTTCTTTATACAAATCATAATCCCACTCACCATTTCGATACCATGTAAAGTGACCAACATCATGAAGCAATCCTGCCTTTGCCGCATGGTCTGGATTAATACGGTACTTTTTCGCAAACATAAAGGCGTTTTCTGCCACGGCTATTGCATGGGCAACTCCGGAACGCTTTAAATACTTCTGTGTAATGGGATGCAAAAAAATTTGCTCCAATGTTACATTTTTCATCTTTAAGCACTCCTTTCACTTACCTTCATTTGTTGAAACAAATCCTCGATAGTGAGGGAATTCTACCCCATTAACTAAAAATATATTGTTTAAAAATATAGCATGATCTATTTTCTTTTGCAACAAGCGATTGTCTTTTTCGGCAATAAAATTTAATTAAAATGGTTTTAATATCATTAATGCGATGATCACAATTAATATTAAATTTGTAATGCGTTCATACAAAAATAATTGTTTTGACAAATGATAATATTTTTCAGGTATTTCTTCACCCCGGTATCTTTTTAGAATCTCTTTTATCGGTTTTAACCTTGGGGCTAGCAACGCAGGTCCGAAGCCAAGTACAATCATAAAAAGAATGAAACTAATAATATACCAGCCCTGGTGAAATAAATAGGTATTCATCAACCCCATCCATATTCCTGTAATTAATAAGAGTGCTCCTCCTATCATAATGAATACATGTATACGTTTTCTAAGTCTATAAGCATGTTTCAATTCTGTCATGTTAGATGCTTTTGTAACAATATAAGTCATAACAAACCCCGGACCTACTCCTATAATAGCTGAAAAAACATGAATAAAGACAAGATAATCGTAAAATGACATTTTGTTAACCTCCAAATTAATTTCACCCGTGTCCCTATGACCATACATGATTTTGTCTTATTCACGTTGTGATGTTTTCCACATTTCCCATGGACTTTTTAACAAAATGATGGCTTTTTATTTTTTAAAGGAATGTAGCAATTTTCATTATCTCAACCTCAAAAATAACACAAATAAGAGGCTGTCTCTGTTCGCTTGCTATGAGACAGCCTTTCTTTTACTTCCTCCACAGTTTCATCGGGTCTTCTTGTCCATCTTTTAAAGGCATATGTTCCATTTTAATAGAACGCTCAAGTCTTTCTCGCTGCAACTCTTTATAAATCATTGCCGATTTGCCTAATCCCGATTGTGCTGCCTGTTCGATCGAAGCACAATAGTATACTATTTCTATCCCCGCAAAATACATTGCAGTCAGACACATGGGACAGGGCTCTCCACTAGCATACATCGTATATGCAGATAAATCATCGGTCTTAAGTTTTCTTTGCGCACGACGAATAGCTAGCAATTCCGCATGCCCACTTACATCATGTGTTTTATGCAGTTCATTTACTCCCTCAGTGAAAATTTCATTGTCTTTCATCAGAACTGCTCCAAAGGGTTGTTCACCATCCTGCACATTATCAAAAGCTAATTGTACTGCTCGTTCCATGAATTTATCCAATATGAGCCCCCCACATTCCTATTATTAGCATTATTTTACAAGGAAGAAAGGCTTTAGACAAATGATTATTCATACTCTATCTTCATATCTCCTGGCTTAATCCATCCTTTTTTTCTGAATCCAAATGCAATAATCCAGCTAATGAACGCTGGAGCAATCATGTGTAAAATGATCATACTCCATAATACATTCATCGAAAAACCCATCGATTCAAAGGTCATAATTTGCCCAACAAATCCGCTTGTTCCCATTCCTGCGCCTAAGGCATTGTTTTCCAGCCCGAGCCATACGGTGGAAAAAGGCGCCAAAATAGCTCCAGCAATAGTTGGAGGCAGAATAATAATGGGTTTTTTTAAAATATTGGCAACTTGTAGCATGGATGTCCCAATTCCTTGAGCCAAAAATCCACCTATTCCATTGTCACGGTAACTAATCACCGCAAATCCAACCATTTGTGCTGCACAACCAACAGTAGCAGCCCCAGCAGAAAGCCCATCTAAAGATAGCATAATTGCAATAGCCAAGCTGGAAATTGGGGCCGTTAATCCCCATCCCATTAGTACAGCAACCAGTATTCCCATAATAAATGGCTGTTGCATGGTTGACCAATTAATGATCTCTCCGAACCAAACCATAAATGTATTAATCGGTGGTCCTATAAATGTTCCTGTTAAATAGCCTACCAAAATAGTTACAAATGGGGTGATTAAAATATCAATTCGGGTCGTTTTATAGACGATTTTACCAATCTCACAAGCAAGTAAAGTCGTCACATAGCTTCCTGCAGGTCCGCCTAATTCTGCACCAAATGCACCAGCATATAAAGTAGACAATAATACAAGCGGCGGAGCCTTTAAACCATAAGCAATGGCTACACCTATCGCACCTCCCATAATCTTCGTTTCCATTGCAAAGCTTCCCATATCGATAAGGAATGATCTTTCTAATTGTTCACCGGCTGTTTTAATAATTAACCCAATGATTAAAGAGGAAAACAAACCAAGTGCCATATAACTCAGGGCAGTAATAAAGTATTCTCTTAGCGATAAAGAGACTCCCTTTTTATGTAAAAAATCCTTCAAGCATATTCCTCCTCTCCTCGTATAGTATATTTAGGCATTGTTTTCTGCCTATTTGATCTGATTCATTTATGAATGATACAAGCTGTTATAACTCCGTTACCTTTCACTACAGGCGGACTTTCCGCGGGCATGGCTTGAGCCCTCCTCGCTCACAAAAATCGTGCGCTGTGGGGTCTCAAGACTCATGCTATTCCCACTGGAGTCGTCGCCTTTCGTTCAAGGTAACTCAGTTTGTGCATGCCTTCATAAAAACATTAATCACCTAAGTCACATATCAATCTCTTGGACGCTCTGGGATATTCCTAGAAAATGGTCTTAGGATCATTTGGGGCATAATTCGCACATTTGAGAAACAAATCAAAGAACTAATTTACACGGCCCAAAGGAGCGTCAATACATGAAGCATAATTAGCTTCTAATCCTATGAATAATTTCTAGTGTTTTACATATATTTACTGGAGTTGGTTAGTGTTGCCTTTTTTAAGCAAATTGTACCTTGATAACTAAAAAACTATTTAATTTTCACTTGACATACTACCGCAGGTCTTTTAATCCCATCCTAATTATCTTCATACTATTTTCTATTATTACGTGACTTATTTCT